>NZ_KV821499.1:59229-86907 GCF_001815675.1 Neisseria sp. HMSC065D04 | reverse complement strand
TTGTCCTGATTTAAATTTAATCCACTATAAAAAGAGTTTTCAAAGATAAAGGTCGTCTGAAATCGTGTTTGAAGCATTGGCTTTGTAAACACAGTTTTCAGACGACCTTGTTTATTGGGAATAGGCAAAAACGATTAATAATCCACCTTAATCTTGGGCGTTTCCTGCGCCGCTTCGTACTCTTCTTCCAACTCAAACCGCAGCGGGTACAAATCCAGTTTTTCCATCAGCAGGCGGTCGCCGTCTTCGTCGGGGTTTTCGGTGGTTAAGAGCTTGTCGCCGTAGAAAATCGAGTTCGCGCCCGCCATAAAACACATTGCCTGCATGGATTCGGGCATACCCGAGCGTCCGGCGGAAAGGCGGACGTAGCTGTGTGGCATGGTAATCCTCGCCACGGCGATGGTACGGACGAACTCCGTCCAATCCAAATCTTCGGCATCGGCCAGCGGCGTGCCTTCCACTTTGACCAACTGGTTAATCGGCACACTTTCGGGCTGCGGGTCGAGGTTGGCGAGGCTGGCAATCAGCCCGGCGCGCTCGGCGCGGGTTTCGTTCATGCCGACGATGCCGCCGCAGCAGACTTTCAAACCGGCGTTGCGGACTTTGCCCAAGGTGTCCATGCGGTCTTCGTGTTTGCGCGTGTGGATGATGTCGTTGTAACGTTCGGGGTCGGTATCGAGGTTGTGGTTGTAATAGTCCAAACCTGCTTTTTTGAAATCTTCCGCCATGCCGTCTTCAAGCATACCGAACGTGCCGCAGGTTTCCATGCCTAAGCCCTTCACGGCTTTGATGATTGCGGAAACCGTCTCCACATCTTTCGGTTTGGGGCCGCGCCATGCCGCGCCCATGCAGAAACGGCTTGCGCCGCGCGATTTGGCGATTTTGGCTTTTTCGACGATTTCATCCACATCCATCATCTGCTCTTTGCCCAGATTGGTGTTGTGGTGCGCCGATTGCGGGCAGTAGGCGCAGTCTTCGGGGCAGCCGCCGGTTTTGATGGACAACAGGGTGGAAAGCTGGATTTCGCGCGGGTTGAAATTCTGGCGGTGGATTTCGGCGGCTTGGTAAACGAGGTCGAGGAAGGGCAGTCCGAACAGTGCTTCGACATCGCATTTTTTCCAATAACGCGCGGTTGGATGCGGCTTGCGCTCGGTCTTACGGCGCAAGGCGACGGGAGAGATGGTCATAGTGTGTTCTTTCGTATTTACAGCGGCGCAATGACGCTGACTGCCTGACTACCGGCGCAATGACGGCAGCGGCGTGGTTAGATAAGTTGACATCGATGTTATTTGCCTCAAAGGGTAAAATCATTCAAATACTTGAACAATTTTGGCAGCCCATAAAATCATAAGACTGCTACCCTACTCTCGATGCCGCATGGAGTGTAACGCTTTTGAAAACTCAGGGCAAAATTTTTTAGCTTCTCATTCAAGAAATAAACTGAATTTCCTATTTCCATTGATGGGAACCAAATTTTCAGACGACCTCCAATAAGCGGAACAAATTTATCCATGTGCGATATTTAAGCAGATTCAAACATATAGTGGATTAACTCTAAATCAGGACAAGGCGACGAAGCCGCAGACAGTACAGATAGTACGGCAAGGCGAGGCAACGCCGTACTGGTTTAAATTTAATCCACTATAGAATCGATAAATTAATCACATTGCACTATGACTATATTAAAAAAGGAATATGATGAATCAGCCTAAAATTAAAGCATATTGGAAATCTGCCGCTATGCTGCTGGTTGCATTTGGCGTACAAACACTCTTGTTTTTATTATTGCTTTACATGTATGTTTTAGATAAAGGAAATCCATCCGTTTTAGAGATATTGAGCAGTGTTTTGATTTTCGCTGCCCATGCTCTGCCCGCCATGCTGCTATGCACCCTTGTCGCGAAACGTTTGTGCTTGCGGCGCAGTGTAGCAGGAACGCTGTTGTTTGCATTGCTTTCAGCGGCAGGTGTGGTAATCACGATTGCGGCATCTGAAGGGATATTGATGCTGATATATCAGCGTTCAACGACATTGGATTGGCAAATGTACACCGGAGTTGGAATAATGGGTGCAATTGCAGGCGCGATTGCTTCTTTGCTGTTGCCAAGGTCGTATGAAAGCAAATCCCTCAATAAATAGTGACATAGTTTTGACGATTGTATTTTGGATAGATATTTGCGCTATAGACTAAAGGTCGTCTGAAACTTAGTTTCAGATGACCTTTTTCCTTAATAAAGATGGACAGTTTGCCTTCTATACACCCCGATGAACTAGCCTGCCAGTTGCGGGAAAATGGATTTCAATCCCGCGACGATGATTTCTACGGAGACGGCGGCAAGCATCATGCCCATGATGCGGTTAAGGATGGTCAACCCTGTCGTGCCCAGTTTTTTGCTGATTCGCCCGGCGACGATGAGGATGGCGTAGCAAATCAGGCTGACGAGGAAGCCTGCGGTAAGGATCAAAGCAATATCGCTGTAATTTTTGGCGGCTGAGGCGTAGATGATCACGGTAGAGATACCGCCCGGACCGATGGTGATGGGAATAGCGACGGGAACGACGGCGATGGCTTTGGCGTTTTTCTGGATGTGTGGTACAACGCCCTCTTCTTTGTCTCCACCGATATTTTGTTTGGCGGGGTTATCGTTGCCGTTCATCATGGAGATGGCGATAAGCAATACCAAAATACCGCCGCCGACTTGGAAGGAACCGACGCTGATGCCCAATATTTTCAACAACATCCCGCCCATCAAGGTGAAGACGGCAATGACGATGAAGACGGCGAGCGCGGCGGTGCGGGCAATGCGGCGTTTTTCTTTGGTGCTGTGATCCTGCGTCAAATCAAGGTAAATCGAGAGCGCGCTGAACGGGTTGATCAGTACAAGGAAGGCAACCAAAAGTTTGCCGATTTCTACACCTAATTCCATTTTTTATTCCCTTATTGGTTTTTTGTAGAGACGTTTACGTCCGCTTTGTCATTGAATTCGTAGCGGCGTTTGGTTTTGTGCTCGCTGGAAATACCCATGAGCAGCGCAAGTACGGTCATGATGGAGAGCGTTGCAGTGCCGCCATAGCTGACCAACGGCAGGGGAACACCAACAACGGGCAAAATGCCGCTCACCATACCCATGTTCACAAAGGCGTAGCAGAAAAAGGTCATGGTCAATGCGCCGGCAAGCGTGCGGCTGTAAAGCGATTGGGCTTTGGCGGCAATCAGCAGTCCGCGCGTCAGGATAACGAGGTAAACCAGCAGCAGCAAGATGTTGCCGATCAAACCGAATTCTTCGCCATATACGGCAAAAATGAAGTCGGTCGTGGACTCTGGAATGTAATCCAAATGCGTTTGTGTGCCGTTGAGCCAGCCTTTCCCCCAAACACCGCCCGAACCGATGGCAATCATGGACTGGATGATGTGGTAGCCTGCGCCCAAAGGGTCCTGCGTCGGGTCAAACAGCGTCAGGACGCGGGTTTTCTGATAGTCGTGCATCCCATAGTTCCACAAAAGCGGTAATGCGGCAACAAAGGAGATGATGGCGGCAAAGATGACTTTCCACGGCAGACCTGCGAAAAAGACGATGAAAATACCCGATGCCATAATCAAAACCGCCGTACCCAAGTCGGGCTGTTTCAAAATCAGCGCAACGGGGATGAGGATTAAAAGCATGGCGATGACGTAGTGAAACCATTTCAGACGACCTTCGTGCCGCTGGAAGTACCAAGCGACGGTCATGGGTAGGACGATTTTCATGATTTCGGAAGGCTGGATGCGCGTGAAGCCGAGCTCCAGCCAGCGGGTAGAGCCATTGACGGTTACGCCCGCAACTTCGACGGCGACAAGCAGCAACACGCCAATCAGGTACATCGGCAGCGCAACCTTTGCGGCATCACGCGGCTTGAATGAGGCGACAAACCACAACAGGGCGAAGCCGACGACCGTATGCAGGGTTTTGTGTTCAAGCTGGCCGAAATCCTGCCCGTCCGCCGAATAGAGCAAAAACAGGCTCATGATGTAGATGGCGAGCATGGGGAAAAACAGCCACGGATCTATCGGAGCAGATACGGTGCGCTTGATTTTTGCCCACATTCCAACCGTTTCATTCATGATTTGCTTCCTCCTGTTTCAGACCGTAGGCTTTTTGGAATATGGTCGGCGGTTGGGGTTGTGTGCGGTGTTGTTGCGGTTCGGGCATTCCGCCTGCGTCGGAGTCGTCTGAAAATTGCTGCGGCTTGACATTGAGCATATAAAAATCGGTCAGGCTGCGGGCAAGCGGTGCGGCGTAGGCACCCCAGCCGCCGTTTTCCAGAATTACGGCAATGGCGATTTCAGGCTTCTCCAAGGGGGCGAACGAAATAAACCACGCATGGTCGCGGTGTTGCTCGCGCAAAGCTGCGGCGTTGTAACGACCGCCCTGCTTGATTTGCACAACCTGCGCCGTGCCCGTTTTGCCGCCCATGCTGTAAGCCAATCCGCCGCCGATGCGGTGTGCCGTACCGCCCGGTTTCAAGACTTTCTCCATCGCCTGTTTGACGTATTCGAAGTTATCTTGTTTGAACGGGATTTTGTATTCAGGATTGGGATTGATACGCGTGATTTTTCGTTTGTCGAAATCCAACAATTCTTTCACCAAATGCGGCTGATAAACCACGCCGTTATTGGCGAGCGAAGCGGTGGCGTGTGCCATTTGCAGCGGGGTGTAAGCGTTGTAACCCTGCCCGATGCTGACCGAGACCATCTCGCCTGCGCGCCATTCTTTGGCGGTAGGATCGGACGATTTGGCAAAGCGTTTCGCCTTCCATTCGCGGCTGGGCAAAACGCCCGTATATTCGCTGGGCAGGTCGATGCCGGTTTTTTTACCGAAACCGAATTGCGCTAAATACGGCGATGCTTTGTCTATGCCCATTTCGTAGCCCAAGCGGTAGAAAAAGGTATCGGACGACACCTGTATCGCCTTGCTCAAATTTGCCGAACCGTGACCGCTGCGTACGGAATCTCGGAAGACGTGGCGGCTGCCGGGAATGCTCCATGCGCCGGGCGCGGGAACGACCGTCGTTTGGGTAATTTTGCCGCTTTCCAGCAAAGCCATGCCCATAAACGGCTTAAACGTCGAGCCCGGCGGATACAGACCTTGCGTTACGCGGTTGACCAACGGTTTTTTCCAGTCATCATTCAAGGCTTTCCAAGTTTCGCTGTCGATGCCGTCGATAAAGAGGTTGGGATCGAAAGAAGGCTTGGAAACGAAAGCCAACACCGTACCGTCTTGCGGATTGATGGCGACAATCGCCCCGCGCCTGTCTCCCAATATTTTGTCCGCCTCTTGTTGCATGCGGATGTCCATGCCCAAGCGCAAAGTTTGCCCCATGCGTGAGGGTACGTTTTTCAAGACGCGCACAATATTGCCGTAAGCGTCTTTTTCCACTTCTTGATAGCCGGGCGCGCCATGAAGCTGCGGTTCGTAATATTTTTCCAGCCCCGATTTACCAATGTGCGTGCTGCCGCGATAGAGCGCAGTCAAGCCCTCTTCTTCCAAAATTTCCTGATCTTTGTCGCTGATGCGGCCGATGTAGCCTAAAAAGTGTGAAGTCAGTTTGCCATAAGGATACTCGCGGAAAGTGCGCGAATTGACTTCTACGCCTTTAAATTCATTAAGATGTACGGATAATTTCGCCGCTTCTTCATCTGTCAGGCGCAGTTTGAGCGGGATGTTTTCAAATTTTCGGTAGCTTTCGCGGTATTTGTGGAAACGCTTCAAATCGGTAGGCGTAATATCGACATACTTCCGCAGGGCTTCGATGACATCCTCCATCTTACCCTCAATACGGCTGGGGATGACTTCCAGCGAAAACACGGGATAGTTTTTTGCCAACGGTACGCCGTTGACATCTACGATTTCGCCGCGGACAGGCGGAGTCGGAATTAATGTGATGCGGTTGCTGGATGCCTGCCCGGAAAAATCGTCATGCCGGAACACCTGCAAATAAACAAACCGAGCCACCAATGCGGCAAACAGAACCACAATCAGGATAAACACTACCAGCAGACGCAATAAAGAATCGGCTTGCGCCGCCTTTGCAGTCTGTGTTTTACCGCCACCGCCATTTTTCAGACGACGTTTCATAGTATTCAGTATAGACATGGTTTCACGTTATCTGTTGGCGCGATAGAAATTGGTCAGCATCAGCATCAACTGGCTCAAGAAAGGCCAAAGCAGCGCGCCTGCCAAAGGCGCGATGAAACTTTGCCAAGTAATGATTTGGTTGTTGAGGAACAGGCGCGCCGCCACCAAGACCGCCTGATGGCAGAACAATGCTGCCAATACCGCCCCAATCTGCATGATGTGGCCGTAGAGCATGATTTGACGGCGCGTGTTCAAGACGAAATACACCATGACCGTATAAGACAATGCGTGCAGCCCCAAAGTTGCTGCCGTTGCGGCATCGACTATCAGGCCGAGCAAAAACGCAATGCCCATGCCGACGCGTTGGGGATGATGCATAGACCAATAAAGCAGCATCAGCGCAGTCAGTTCGGGCAGCCAAAAAAACACATCAAAGGGAAAAGGCATGAAATCGACAAGCATGGTTACGGCAAAACTTGCCGCAATCACGCCGACGGGCATGGCACGGTAGGAATCGTCAAAATTGTTCATGAATGATTTATTGGGAAGAATGGGAAGAAGACAGAACCAAAACAAAGCGGCTGCGGCGCAAGGCGGCAAACGGGGTCAGTTCTGTGTCGTAATAAGGCGTACCTGAAGCGCGGACGACTTTATCCACGCGGGCTACGGGAATACCTGCCGGATAAATACCGTCCAAGCCAGAGGTAATCAAAACATCCTGCGGCTTCAAATCCGATCCCGTCGGGAAATAACGCAAATCCAAACCCACACCGTTGCCGTAGGCGAGATTGCGTTCGCCCGTCCGCTCAACGGCAACGGGGACGATACTTTGTGCAGCCGCCATCAGCTCGACTTCCGCACTGTTTGCGTGAACCAATGTAATCCGCCCGATTAAGCCGTTTTGGTCGATAACGGCATCGCCTGCCACCACCCCTTCGCCACTGCCTTTATTGATAACCAAACGTTCGGACAGCGGGTCTTTGCCACTGGACAATACTTCAGCACCGATGACATTGCTTATGCCTTTTTGTTGCAAGCCGTATAGCTTTTTCAGTTCCTGCAATTCGCTCAGATTGACCTTGTCACGTTGAAGCTGGATTTTCAGACGACCGTTTTCCTCCAAAAGGAGACGGTTTTGTTCCAACAGCTCGGTTTGTGATTGAGATTGGTTGGAAAAATATTGATAGAGACGGACCGGCTGGTTTGCCAGCCATTGCACCGGATAAAGAATCTCCGCCGCCGCAGTGCGCACGGGCTGCATCAGGTTGAAACGGCCGTCCGCCACCATAATGCCGGCACCCAGCAAAAGATACGCAATAAAACGAGGCAACAGCTTTTGGCCCTTTGCCTCGTCAAACCGTAAAGAAGAATGTTCCATTTCAGCCTGCCTTACGGGTTATCCACAAAGACGGCATTCCATTTGCCGATATAGTCCAAGGCTTTGCCTGCACCATAAGCCACACAGTTCAAAGGCTGGTCGGCAATACCGACAGGCAGCCCCGTCGCATCCGCCAAAACCGTATCCATACCGTGCAACAGTGCGCCGCCGCCTGTCAACATAATTCCCCTGTCGGCAATATCGCCAGCTAACTCAGGCGGAGCCTGTTCCAAAGCAAGGCGCACGGCGCGGATAATCTGATTAACCGTTTCGCTCAAAGCCTCGCGCACTTCTTCCGAAGTAATGGCAAGCGACTTGGGCGTACCTTCCGCCAAATCACGTCCTTTAATCCGCATAGCGGTTTCAGTTGGAAAGCCTGAGGCAGAACCGATTGTTTTCTTCAATTCCTCAGCGGTTGCTTCACCAATCAACACACCGCGATGACGGCGCAGATAATGCACGATGCTCTTATCGAACTCATCGCCTGCCGCGCGGACGGAGGCGGAATAAGCCATACCGCCCAACGACAAAATGCCGATTTCCGTTGTGCCGCCGCCGATATCCACCACCATCGAACCGGCAGTATCTTCAATCGGCAAACCCGCACCCAAAGCAGCCGCCATCGGCTCCTCAATCAAATGTACGGAAGATGCACCTGCGGCAAACGCGGAATCCAAAATTGCCTTTCGTTCCACTTGAGTTGCCCCGCCCGGCACGCAAATCACTACGCGCGGCGGCACAACCGAATTGCCTTGTATTGCTTTTTTAATCAACATACCCAGCATACGCTCGGCAATCGTAAAATCAGCAATCACCCCATCCCGCATAGGACGGACGATTTCAATATTGCGCGGCGCGCGCCCCTGCATTTTCTTGGCTTCCGTACCCACGGCGACAATCTTGCTTTTACCGCCCGTACCCGATTGAACCGCCACCACAGACGGCTCGTCCAAAACAATGCCTTTACCACGCACATAAATCAACGTGTTCGCCGTACCCAAGTCAATGGCGATATCGTTGGAGAAAAAACGGGATAAAAAACGAAACATAAAATACCTGAATATCGGCCCAGCACCGATTTTATTTAATTGTTATTCAAAATATTAAAAACATGGAAACAACGCCTTTTCAGACGACCTCCCCACTCCCCGTATGAAACGTATGGCGAAATCACACGCCGTTTGAGTAGTTTTCGGTTATAATTCTTCGTTTCATCGAAGAAGAACGCAATGATACCCCAATAAAGGGGCGTTTGCTATCAGACAAGGATTTTTTATGGCTTTAAGCTTAACCGATGTGGAAAAAATCGCCAAACTCTCACGCCTTTCGCTGACCGAGGAAGAAAAAGGCAAAACCCTCTCAGAATTGAACAACATTTTCGCCATGGTCGAAAAAATGCAGAGCGTGAATACAGAGGGTATCGAGCCGATGGCACACCCCCACGAAGCCGCCCTGCGCCTGCGCGAAGATAAAGTTACCGAAACCGACCATGCCGCCGAATATCAAGCCGTCGCCCCTGAAGTGCGCAACCGCCTGTATATCGTGCCTCAGGTAATTGAAGAATAGATGGAATTTATCCTTTAGGAAAACCAATAATGAATAAATTTTTGACCACATTATTACTTGGCGTACTCACGGTTAACGCCTACGCTATGCCTAAGGATGACAACAACCCTAAATCCTCTGTATTGCCTGTTGTTCATTCCGAGCAAGCCGTGCATTTGTATGACTACGAAACACCTGATGGGAAATACAGTGCATCACTCTATCCGAACAGTATCAAAAATCTCGGTAATGGTTGGTATTCAACCATTACACGGCATCAATCTGCGGGTTCAGGCAAACATGCCCATATGCTGATTTTAGATTGGGTACATTGCCAAGAACCCAAACAATCTGTTATGAGCGCGATTGCCCTGTTTGACAAAAACGGACAACTTGAAGAGCGTATCGACGTTCACAACTACAATAGTCCCGACAAAATGCCGCAAGAAGCCATTGAACAGCTGAAAAAGGAAGATTCCAGCGAAACAATGCACAGTGACAAAATGGTGGAAACCGTTTGCAGCCGCGTAAAATAAAAATGTAAGTTATTTTACCTAGTTTAAATATTTGCAGTTTCAGACGACCTGAAAAGGAATTTCTGTGAAACAAGCCTTCATTTATACTGACGACAAGTCCCAGAAATTTTGGATTATCGATTCCGATGGTAGCGACAACATGGTCAATTTCGGCAAACTTGGTACAACCGGACGTTACCAAATTACCGAATACGACGATGAAATCGAGTGTCAAAAAGCTGCTGACAAGCTCATTACGCAAAAGACCAAAAAAGGCTACAAACCTGCTCCCGATTTTAATTTCATCGACCGCTTTTATTTTGACAATGAAGATTTCGGTCCACATCGCAAAACCTCGCATCCACACTTCGTCCGATACTTAACCGATGATTTCTATTATGACTGCGGTGACGAAGAGGCTCCATTTGGCAGTGACGAAGGCAGTGATGCGTTGTATGAGCTTGCACAAACTTTCCGCAAAAATGCCGATCTGGATATATTGGCTTTCCCTCAGAAATTGATTTGTGAATATTGGAGTATGGATTACCTGTCGCCTCAAGCAGACCAAACTGCCAAAAGCATTGAAGAACTGTGTAAACAACAGGAAACTGAAGTTTACCAATCCGATAGAGTGATTATTGCTACTACATTCGGCAGCATTAAAATTACAGGTCGTCTGAAACCTGAATTGCAGCAACTTGCCCTACTTGCCATGCAGAGACTTGACATATTGGCACAGCTACGCGGTTGGTGTTTTGCTGGTACTCTGTCTGAGATCAACCAACAAATGGCAGATGACTTGCAACGTTTTGCTGTTGCACAGGCGAACCATTTTCAAACGACCTAACTATGAAACATAAGTGTGCCAAGCCTGTATGCACAATGTCTCCCAAGCGAATCATCAAGATACTGGGCTACCTGCGTGAATATGCTCAACAGTGGAACAAAACATACGAAGAAATCGCGGAGCAAGTCTGTCACGCATTTGCCGATACCCAACTAAAGAACGGAATCGGAATATTGGAAGCCGACTGCGTGGATGACTGGATGGATACCAATAATCCGGAACGTTGCCGCTATCGCGCTGAAGATGAACGGGATTATTGGGAAAATGTCCTTTTTCAAGGACACCGCGTAGGAGAAATCCCACGTTTTAATCCCTGTTCCGCCATCACATTTATGGATAGTATAGGCAGGCATTTCGCCCTGCCATATTACTTGCTTTGGGCATTACAAGACCCTGACGGTATGGTTGCCGATACATTGGCTTATACATTGGAGAACAACTATTACACCGATGAACTGCTGCTCAACGCTGCTCAACAACGTGCTTTGTTGAATACAGTCCGTTTTCTCGTGGAAATAACGGCAAATACCTACGACGACGGCTACTCTTCATATATTGACAGCCCATGGCAGGCTGCATTTGAACACTTAAATCAAATATTGTCAGGTGCCAATATTTTGCCTGATAAAAAATAAGCCATCCAAAAGAAGGTCGTCTGAAAGAATAAGTACGGTTTTTTAAGTGTAATTTGAAGTATGTAGCGATAAAACAGCTCTGTTCCACAGAAGAATAAAATAGACGAAATGGGAGCCATATGTCCACCGAGCAACAACACCTTCACACAGTTGCCGTTAGCCACATCCACCAATGTTTCAACCGTATCAAGAAACAGGTCGAACAGGCAGGTAAAGAAGTTGCTGCATATTATTTCTATCTGGTAGACGACTTTTTCGCCGCAGGCAATGCCGCCATTACCTATCAGGATTTGGCTGCTTTTACCGTCGAACACGCAGACGAATATGAAAATTGCACCATTTTGCAGGCGATTTGGGATGGCAGATGTACCCTTTATGACAGTGAAACCGAGCCTCAGAACGTTTCAGATAACTGGCTGGAAAACCAAAGCGAGCTCTACCAAGCTGCATACCTCAGCATAGAGAACCTAGATGATGATGCTTATCAGCAAAAACGTGCCGAATACGAAACCGCCCTGATAGCCGCACTGCAACAATGCGACCAAGAAGGTCTGTTCGGCAATCGTGCTGAAAACGGTATATTGCTGTTTGCGTTTTATATTGATGATTATGATGAAAATGACGAACAATCACTGCTTTACCGTTCCACCACTCAGCTCAACCAACCGGATACTTACCAAAAATTGATAGGTTGATATTTTCAGACGACCCTGAAATCAGCCTACACCATTAAACCCTTTAAAATCCCGCTTATTTAAACTAAAAGACTCTTATGACCCAATACACCCTCAAACAAGCCAGCCAACTACTGCAATCCAAGCAAATCTCTGCCGTCGAACTGGCAACCGAATACCTCGCCGCCATTGCTACGCAGAACCCGGCAATCAACGGCTACATTACTCTTGACCAAGACAAAACCCTCGCCGAAGCCCGTGCCGCCGACGCGCGTATTGCGCAAGGTAACGCCACCGCGCTTACCGGCGTACCCATCGCCTACAAAGACATTTTCTGTCAAACAGGCTGGCGCAGCGCGTGCAGCTCCAAAATGTTGGACAACTTCGTTTCGCCCTACACTGCCACCGTCGTACAAAACCTGCTCAACGAAGGCATGGTAACGCTTGGCCGTACCAATATGGACGAGTTTGCCATGGGCTCGACCAATGAGACCTCGTTCTACGGCGCGACTAAAAACCCGTGGAATCACGAACACGTTCCCGGCGGCTCGTCCGGCGGTTCCGCAGCCGTCGTTGCCGCACACCTTGCCCCTGCCGCGCTCGGTTCAGACACCGGCGGATCCATCCGCCAACCTGCTTCACACTGCGGTATCACCGGCATCAAACCTACCTACGGCACGGTTTCCCGCTTCGGCATGGTTGCCTACGCATCCAGTTTCGACCAAGCCGGTCCGATGGCGCAAACCGCTGAAGACTGCGCGATTTTGCTCAATGCGATGGCAAGCTTTGATGAGCGAGATTCCACCAGCTTGGAACGCAGCAAAGAAGACTACACCCGCAATTTGGACAAACCGCTCAAAGGCATGAAAATCGGCCTGCCTAAAGAATATTTCGGCGAAGGCGCAGATGCCGATGTTCAAGCTGCTTTACAAAGCGTCATTGACCTTTTAAAAGCGCAAGGTTCGGAAACTATTGAAGTTTCCCTGCCGCAAACTGCCCTGTCCATCCCTGCTTACTACGTTCTCGCTTCCGCCGAAGCCAGCACCAATCTTTCCCGCTACGACGGCGTACGCTACGGCCACCGCGCCGCCCAATTCGGCGACCTAGAAGAAATGTACAGCAACACCCGCGCCGAAGGCTTCGGCAGCGAAGTCAAACGCCGCATCATGATTGGCACTTATGTGTTGTCGCACGGCTACTACGATGCCTATTACCTGAAAGCCCAAAAACTGCGCCGCCTCGTTGCCAACGATTTTCAGACGGCCTTCGCGCAATGCGACTTCATCCTTGCTCCGACTGCGCCCACCGCCGCCCCCAAACTCGGCAGCGACATCCATGATCCTGTGCAGATGTACCTTTCCGACATCTACACCATCGCCGTGAATCTGGCCGGATTGCCCGCCCTAACCCTGCCCGCAGGTTTCAGCAGCAGCGGACTGCCCATCGGCGTACAATTTATCGGCAACCACTTCTCCGAAGCCAAAATTCTTGGCGCAGCGCATCAAGTACAACTGGCGAGTGATTGGCACACGAAAGCACCGGAGTAGAATTTATTAGTAGAAATTATCCAAAAATAAAATCCAGATTTCAGGCTGTTGTTTTCAGATGATCTAAAAAAGAAAACCGTCTAATTTCCAGCAGTCTGAAACTAACAAAATTACTAAAATAATGGAATATTACGATTACTTTTCCCCAAAATTTTGGCAATTCTTATGGGGTTTATGGCAGACAGCGGGGCTGGAAATATCTACAAGCATTGTGTTATTTCTGCTGTACTGGCTCATCCTTTCTGTACTTGTTACGTACATTTTGTGGCGTAAACGTCCAAAAACGCCGCATTTTTGGCGAAAACATTTATTACTCAATAGCATTATCTGCCTACCTTTGAGTTTGTTTATCAACCTTGGTTACATAGTCATGCGTTTTATTATGCCGGCTCGCAATCAAGCGGCATATTACGGACAGTTGACGTTGCATCCTCTGGAACAAACATTTGTTACATTATTTAATGTTATTTATTCTTACGAATGGCTGTTCCTCGTATCTGTTGTGGCTGCTGTGAATGTATTGCTACTGGCTATTTGGCGTAAAAAGCTTTTTAAACAATCATCGCCATCCTGAATGCAAGCAGGTTTCTATGTATTAAGGAAACTTAAACTATGCCTTGGGAAACAGTAATCAGCTTAAGAATTTACGTCCAGTTCAACACACAATCCAAAATATTCAGCGACGCACCGACCGAATTTGGCGCGGAATCTGATGTGTATACCTGCGCAGAGGGAAAGGTATAATGCCGGAGCAGTTTGTTTTTCCAGATTTCAAGACCGTATATAAAGATGCACCGAAATTTCAAATCCAGCATTTGAAATTCTCCTTACGAAGATTGTTTACACGGCGACAAGTCAAAGATTTTGAAACATTTGTCAACGCCTCCGCGCCTCGCCGTACCTTTTTTCAAAGGCGGCCGCAAGATGCCTATCCGTTGATACACGCCTTTGTCGACCAGCGTTTCAACAGACGGCGCAGGCTGCAAGTTATGAAAGAAGACCTGCTGGCAGCCGAAAAACTGTTCGGACAGGAAACGCTCGCCAATATGACGACGCGCAAATTCCATGTCGTTCTGGCGCATCTTTCAGACGGCCTGACTTTATGGCTGAACCGGAACGATAATTGCGTGGATGAAGGAATGTGGTCACTATCCTTGCGCGACAGCGAAGGAAAACGTCTCTACATGACAACCTTCGCCTTAGTTGACAGCAAATTGCTGGCCGCTTCTATCCAAGGCCCCGCAGGGGAAGAAGCTAAAGACCTTGTACGCAGCCTGACCAAACAACTCCACGGCCTGCGCCCGCAGCAGCTGATGGTAACCGCCCTGCAATATTTTTCGACATCACTCAATTTAGGCGGCGTTATCGGCATTGCCCAAGAGCATCAGGTCAAACTGCGCTGGCGGCTGAAGAAACGGGTCAAAATGAATTACGACCTGTTTTGGCAGGAGAACGGCGCAACGCTCGGCGACGACGGCTACTGGCATCTGCCGCAAATCCCGCCGCGAAAAGACTTGGCGGAAATCGAAAGCAAAAAGCGTTCGATGTACCGCAAACGTTATCAAATGCTGGATAACATGGCGGCCGAGATGCAGGCTTGCTTTCAGAAAACTTGATTCTGCGTTTTCAGACGACCTTTGCCATTTGAAAAACAAACAGGTCGTCTGAAAACGGCTGACCACTTTATATTATCGACATCAAAAGAAAGAACCCCTTATGACCTGGGAAACAATAATCGGCTTGGAAATTCACGTCCAGCTCAACACCCAATCCAAAATCTTTAGCGGCGCATCGACTGCGTTCGGTGCGGAACCCAATGCGCACGCCAGCGTGGTGGAATGCGCACTGCCGGGCGTGCTGCCAGTGATGAACCGCGAAGTCGTTGAAAAAGCCATTAAATTAGGCTTGGCTTTGGATGCGAAAATCAATCAGAAAAACGTGTTCGACCGCAAAAACTACTTCTATCCCGACTTGCCAAAAGGCTATCAAATCAGCCAGCTGGATTTGCCGATTGTCGAACACGGCAAGCTGGAAATCGTGGTCGGCGACGATGTGAAAACCATCAACGTAACCCGCGCGCACATGGAAGAAGATGCGGGGAAATCCGTGCATGAAGGCTTGAACGGCGCAACCGGTATCGACCTGAACCGCGCCGGCACGCCGCTGTTGGAAGTCGTATCCGAACCCGAAATGCGTTCCGCCGCCGAAGCCGTTGCCTACGCCAAAGCCTTACACAGCTTGGTAACATGGCTGGACATTTGCGACGGCAATATGGCGGAAGGCTCGTTCCGCGTCGATGCCAACGTATCCGTGCGTCCGAAAGGCCAAGCGGAATTCGGCACGCGCCGCGAGATTAAAAACCTCAATTCCTTCCGCTTCTTGGAGCAGGCGATTAATTACGAAGTGGAAGCGCAAATCGAGATTTTGGAAGACGGCGGCAAAGTACAGCAGGCAACCATGTTGTTCGACCCGGAAAAAGGCGAAACCCGCGTGATGCGTTTGAAAGAAGACGCGCATGACTACCGCTACTTCCCCGACCCTGATTTGCTGCCCGTCATCATTTCAGACGACCGGTTGCAAAAAGCCAAAGCAGAAATGCCCGAGCTGCCGAAAGAAATGGCGGCGCGTTTCGTGGCGGATTATGGCGTGAGCGACTACGACGCGCGCCTGCTCACCGCCAGCCGCGTGCAGGCTGCCTATTTTGAAGAAGCCGCCAAAGCCAGCGGACAAGGCAAGCTGACTGCCAACTGGATGAACGGCGAACTCGCTGCCACGCTGAACAAAGAAGGTATGGAACTCGCCGACAGCCCGATTACCGCCCCACGCCTCGCCGCGCTGGTAGGCAAAATCGCCGACGGTACTTTAAGCAGCAAATTGGCGAAAAAAGCCTTTGAAGCCATGTGGGCTGAACCCGAAGCTTCCATTACCGAAATCATTGAAAAACACGGCTTGCAGCAAATGACCGATACCGGCGCGATTGAAGCGATGGTGGACGAAGTGCTGGCAAACAACGCCAAAGCCGTGGAACAATTTAAATCCGGCAACGAAAAAGCCCTGAATGCGATTGTGGGACAAGTGATGAAAGCCAGCAAAGGCAAAGCGAATCCCGCACAGGTGCAGGAATTGGTTAGAGCGAAGTTGGGGTAAATAAAGTGCAGGCTGCCTGAAAAAACGATAAAAGGGTTTTCAGGCAGCCTGAAACCGTTTTTAAACCGGGAAAGGAAAATGCAATGAAAACCGTCGCCGTTATTATCTTGGAACAGTTTGCCGACTGGGAATCCACTTTGCTGACTCCTGTTTTACAACAATTTGCCGGCTATACCGTCCGCTACGTTTCCACCGACCGAAATCCGAAAACATCCATGGGTAATCTGCGCGTTCAGCCCGATTTAACCTTGGACGAACTGCCGCCCGACACCGCCGCTTTGATTCTAAACGGCGCAACCCAATCGTGGCGCGATTTATCCGATGAAAACCGCCTAAAAATTGCCGACTTGGTTCGCACGTTTAAGCAGCAGGGCAGGATTGTGGGCGGTATTTGTGAAGGCACCTATTTTCTTGCCGCCAACGGTCTGTTAAACGACTGCCGCCACACCGCCAACAGCTTGGCTGCCATTGCCGATTTACCCGAATACACTAACCGGCAGGCTTATGTGGAAACCAAACGCGAAGCCGTGCGGGACGGCAACGTCATTACCGCTAACGGCACGGCCTTTGTTGATTTTGCTCTCCAAATTTTGTCTGCCTTGGATGATGTTCCCGAAGATATCATCACCCAATGCAGGGAAATGTGGCAGTAGTAAAGTAGAGGAAATACTGACCGTTCACACGTTCTACATTCAAAGGTCAGCGTGACATGCGCCTGTATTGGTGGTTCGCATGGCAAGGCGGTCAAACTTATGCATTGGGCGCAAACCATATCCGTTAATGCACTTGCAGTGAAACTCCAAGCCGGATATTCATGTCCGACTTGCGAACTCATTGCCCGGAGGTCGTCTGAAAATGAAAACAGGCTTTCAGACGACCCTTTTTTATAGTAGATTAAAACAGTAAACACCCTAATCTTTATCCCACAATCTATTCAAACCCCGCCAAGCTATGACCCATACCATTACCCTACCCGACCAAACCACCTTTACCACCAACGACGGCGAAACCGTTTTAGCCGCCGCCGCCCGTCAAAACCTCAATCTGCCCCATTCCTGCAAAAGCGGGGCCTGCGGGCAATGCAAAGCCGAACTGGTGAGCGGCGATATTCAAATGGGCGAACACTCTGAACAGGCTTTATCCGAAGCAGAAAAAGCCCAAGGCAAGATTTTGATGTGCTGCGCCACCGCGCAAAGCGACATCAGCATCAACATCCCCGGCTACAACGCCAACTCGCTACCCGTCCGCACCCTGCCTACCCGCATCGAAAGCATGGTTTTCAAACACGATGTCGCCCTCCTGAAGCTTGCCCTACCCAAAGCCCCGCCGTTTGCTTTCTATGCCGGGCAATACATTGATTTATTGCTGCCGGGCAACGTCAGCCGCAGCTACTCCATCGCCAATTCGCCCGACCAAGAAGGCATTTTGGAACTGCACATCCGCAGGCGCGAAAACGGCGTCTGCTCGGAAATGATTTTCGGCAGCGAACCCAAAGTCAAAGAAAAAGGCATCGTCCGCATCAAAGGCCCGCTCGGTTCGTTTACCTTGCAAGAAGACAGCGACAAACCCATCATCCTTTTGGCAACCGGTACAGGCTATGCCCCCATCCGCAGCATCCTGCTCGACCTTATCCGCCAAGACAGCAGCCGCGCCGTCCATTTCTACTGGGGCGCGCGTCACCAAGATGATTTGTACGCACTCGAAGAAGCGCAAGAGCTGACAGGTCGTCTGAAAAACGCCCGCTTCACCCCCGTCCTATCAAAAGCCGCTGAGGGTTGGCAAGGCGAAAAAGGATACGTCCAAACCGCCGCCGCAAAAGATTACCCTGACTTGAGCGGTTATGAAGTTTATGCCTGCGGTTCCGTCGCCATGACCGAAAGTGCGAAATCCGTGTTGACCGCGCAATGCAGCCTGCCTGAGACAACCTTCTATTCAGATGCGTTTTCGCCTGCGCAGTAGAAATATCCGCGCAAATCTAATCCTGCCGCAACCGCAAAAGGCTTGGGAACTGAGTTGTCTTAAAAAATAATGTGCCGATGTCGTCGAACAATTTTTCAGACGACCTCGGCACATTATTTTGTCAAAAGGTCGTCTGAAAACGAATTTAGTGGGATTACTCAGGTTTTCAGACGACCTTCGGATTTGGGCGAACCTTATTCCGCTACCGTTTTGCGAATAAGCTTTTCAGCATTGGCGAGCGTGTTTTCCACTTCGGCAAACTCGATTTTGCTGCCCGACACCAGCGCGCGCGTGTCGTTGAATACGACTTGGACTGCGCCGTCAGTTTCGGTAACGAGGACGCGCAACGGCAGTTGCAGGGCGAAGGCAGGGTCTTTTTGCATCAGCAGCGTGCCGGCTTTGGGCGTGCCGAAGACGATGACTTTGGCGGGCTGCATATCCAAACCGCTTTGACGCGCGGCGGCTTGGTGGTCGATGACGGCGAACACGGTCATGCCTTTTTCTTTGACGGCGGTTTCCAAACGGCGGACGGTATCGTCGAAACTGTATTTGCTGACGGCGGTATGGGTTTGATTCATGGCGGAACTTTGTCGGGAATCGGGTTGTCGGGCGGCATCGCCGCCGTGTGAGGCGCAGGCGGTCAGGGCGGCGAGGATGGCGGCTGCGGCGAAGGTGCGTATCGGTTTCATGTTTTTCCTTGGATAAAAGGTCGTCTGAAACGTTTCAGACGACCTTGTTGCTGGTTATTTCAAACCTTTTTTCACCAAGTCTTCGTAACCGCCGTGGTTGGTTACGTTGGTATAGCCTGCTTTTTTCAACTCGGTGAGCGCGGCTTCGGCACGGCGGCCGCTGCGGCAGTAGAGATTGACGGGCGCGTTTTTGTCGGGGCTGACGCTTTTGATGCGTTCGACGATTTGGTCGTGCGGGATGTTGACCGCACCTTGCAGATGGCCGGATTTGAATTCTTCTTCAGAACGTACGTCAATCCATACGCCTTTTGCTTTGGCAGGTTGCGCGCTAGCGGCTTTGGCGGCGGGCGCGGCAAAGGATACGGCGGCAGGCAGAACGAGTGCGGCGGCAGTCAGCGCGGCAGTCAGAAATTTTTTCATGGTCGTTTCTCCAAACGGTTGAACAAAAATATCAATCTAAACGGTTCGGCGGCAAAAAGCAATGCTCCGTCAACAGAAGGGTCGTCTGAAACGGGAGTTTTTTCAGACGACCCTTTGAGACAAAATCAACGCTGCGCGTCAACCGCTTCCAAAGCACGCAGGGCATAAGTGTAGGCTGCCCCTGCGTTCAAGGAAATGGCGGTCGCCAGCGCGCCGGCGATTTCGCTTTCAGTCGCGCCTGCTTTGGCGGCTGCGGCAGCATGTACGCTGATGCAGCTTTCGCAACGGGTAGTGATAGCGACGGCGATAGCAATCAGTTCGCGGGTTTTCGCATCCAATGCTTCGGCTGCGGCGGCTTGTTCCAGCGCGCCGTAGGCTTGCAGCATTTTAGGGTGGTTTTTACCCAGCTCGCCGAATGATTTTTTAACGTGTGCGGTGTGTTCGGGCCAATTTTGAAACATTTTGATTTCCTTTCCGATGTGTTTGAAATGAAGGATGTTGCACTTTTTTACATCCGATGAATGGCATTATTGCAATAATTTGACTATTATAATCGTCAAATCATCTCATTCACTTGCAAAAAACACTTATGGACACTTTGGACAAACTCATCGAACTGGCGCAAATCACCGGCAGTGTGGACATACAGTGCCTGTTCCGCGACAAATGGTACGCCCCGCATGAACGCAGGCGCGCGCACGGCATCGCGCACCTTGTCGTCGCCGGAGAAAGCTACATCAAAATCGAAGGCGAACCCGAAGCACGTCTCTTACAAACCGGCGACCTTATCTTTTTCCCGCGCAGCGCGGAACACATCATCAGCAGCGAAGCAGACTGCAACAACTGCGGCGATACCATTCATATCGGCAACGACGGCGCGTTTACCATCGAATCTTCAGGCAGCGGCGGCGAAAAAAGCCTCGATTTGTTCTGTGCCCGCTTCGAATACGACGAACACGCCGACATCATGCACGACCTGCCCGAAACCGTCCTCATCAAAATGGGCCATCCCTCGCTGCAATGCCTGATCTCCATGTTGCAATACGAAAGCGCACACACGCTTTCCGGCTCGCGCGCCATCATCAACGCCCTCTCCTCCGTCCTCCTCGTCCTCATCGTCCGCGCCCATCTTGAACAAGGCGGAGAAGCGCCTTTGGGCGGCATACTCAACGGCCTGCGCGACAAACGTCTGCGCCAGCTCATCCAAACCGTCGTCAGCCGCCCCGAAGACGAATGGAACATCGAAAAAATGACCGCCATTGCCAACCTTTCCCGCGCCCAACTGATGCGCCTGTTCAAACAGCAAACCGGCATCAGCCCCCACGCCTTCGTCAATCTCATCCGCCTGCGCCAAGCCGCCGTACTGCTGCGGCAAACCGCCGATTCCGTCTTATCCGTCGCCTTGAACGTCGGCTTCCAATCCGAAACCCACTTTGGCAAAGCGTTTAAAAAACAATACGGGATTTCGCCGGGGCAGTATCGGAAAAATGAAACGGCAGATGAAGAACAAAGCCAGCCGCTTGAAGGCATTTGAACCCGAAAGGTCGTCTGAAAACAGCTAAGTCAAAAGCGTCATATACTTTTGATTTACCGTTCAGCCATTGTTATGCCCGAGAAAGCCTGTTTGGATACACCGTTTATTTGCCTATATAATCCATTTTTCCCTTTTCAGACGACCTCTTATGTTCAGCTACCGCCACGCCTTCCATGCCGGCAACCATGCCGATATGCTCAAGCATTTCATCCTTTTCCTAACGCTTGATTACTTCAATCAGAAAGACAAGCCCTATTGGTATATCGATACCCACAGCGGCGCAGGCTTATATGATTTGAGTGGCAGTGAGGCGCAAAAAGTTGGCGAATACAAACAAGGCATCCGGTTGCTCCAAGAGGCGGAACATCTGCCGCCCGAGCTGTCCGCCTTCATCGCCCGCCTGAATGCCATACTCCCACAAGAGCAGCTCTATTGCGGTTCGCCGTGGCTTGCCCAAGCCCTGACGCGCGACAGCGACAAACTGCGTTTGTTTGAGCTGCACCCTGCCGATTTCCAACATCTGAAAAACAATATGGAAGAAGCGCGTTTGGGCAGGCGTGGGCAAATAATGCAGGCAGACGGTTTTCGCGGTCTGATTTCGCTGCTGCCCCCGCCGCCTCGCCGTGCTGTTGTCCTGATAGACCCTCCGTATGAAGAAAAACAAGACTATCAGCGCGTTGTCCAAACTTTAAAAGACGCGCTCAAACGCTTTGAGCAGGGTTGTTATATGGTTTGGTATCCCTGCTTGAGCCGAGAAGAAAGCCGCAAGCTGCCCGAGCAGCTGCAAAAGCTGATGCCCGAAAGCTACCTGCACGCCGAGCTGCACGTCCACACCCCGCGTCCGGACGGATTCGGGATGCACGGCAGCGGCATGTTTATCATCAACCCGCCCTACCTGCTGCCGGATCTGCTGAAAAATAACCTTCCCGCGTTGACCGACATACTGGCACAAGACAACGGCGCGCGCTTCGTCTTAAACAGTTGCATAAAATAATCGATATTATCCCGTCGAACCAAGACACCGGCGGGAAATCCTGTGGCATGGGCTTCCGATTTAAACTACAATTCACTACATTGTTTTCACGCTTTCAAATCATGACGATCAGACATCCCGCTTCATTGCTTTTGGCTTCCCTTTGCACGCTTTTTCTATGCTCCTGCGAACGTTCGGTTCAAGATACGGTACAAGAAACCTTCGGCGAAGAATTGCGCGGCCATTTCATCAGCAGCGCGACAGCCATCTGCGTGGAAAAAGCGCCGAAAAGCAGCGCGATACCGTCTGATACCATACAGCAAATCTGTTCGTGCGCTTCGGAAAAAACCGCAGACCAGATATCCATCGACGATATGTCGAAACTGATCGGCGGCGAAGTCGGCGGCGAGTTGAAAACCAAAATCAAACAAAGCGCGGTCGAATGCGCCAAAGAAATGATAGGCGCCGCCTCCGCCCCTTCCAGCAAAAAATAAATACCGACCTCGTCTGAAAACCTTTTTCAGACGACCTTTTCTTTTTTATAGCCAGAAACCGAGTCCGATATGAAAACATTAGCGCAATTCCTACCGCAGCATTTACAGCAAAAAAGCATTCCTGCCGAATTGGGCAGCGTCCTCGAATCCATTGTCGCCGCCTGCTCCGACATCAGCGGCAAAGTCCGCTTGGGCGCACTCGCCGGCGTGTTGGGCATGGCGGGGACGGGCAATATTCAGGGCGAAGATCAGAAAAAGCTGGATGTGATTGCCAACGATATCCTGATTGACGTCTTGAAAAACAACGCCCATGTCGCCGGTTTGGCAAGCGAGGAAGAGGATACTTTTGTAGTAGCCAACGAAAACGGCGGCTATCTCGTCTTGTTCGACCCTCTGGACGGCTCGTCCAATATCGATGTCAATATTTCCGTCGGCACGATTTTTTCCGTACTTGCCAAGCCCGAAGGTCGTCTAAATACCGAATCCTTCCTGCAAAAAGGCCGTGACCAAGTGGCGGCAGGTTATGTTTTGTACGGCCCGCAAACCCAATTGGTGTTCACTTTGAAACACGGCGTTTTCGTGTTCACGCTCAACGAAAACAACGAATTTGTCCTGACCAAAGAAAATCCAGAAGTTCCGGCATCGACCAAAGAGTTTGCCATCAATATGTCCAACACCCGCCACTGGCAAGCCCCTATGCAGCAATATATTAACGAGCTGCTGGCAGGCGATACAGGCGTTCGCGGTAAAAATTACAATATGCGCTGGGTGGCGAGCATGGTCGCAGAAATCCACCGCATCCTGATGCGCGGCGGCGTATTCATGTATCCTCAAGACAAACGCGATCCGTCCAAACCCGGCAAGCTGCGCCTGATGTACGAAGCCAACCCGATGAGCCTGATTTTGGAACAGGCAGGCGCGGCGGCAAGCAATGCTTTGGAAAACATGCTCGACATCGTCCCCACGGGTCTGCACCAACGCGTAGCCGTCATCATGGGCAGCCGTGAGGAAGTCGAATATGTCGGCAAGCTGCATCAAAAATAAGATGTTGAGTTTGTAGGCTATCCTGCCATAAAAAGGTCGTCTGAAAATCCGTTTCAGCATTCTCTATGAACGTTGAAACAGGTTTTCAGACGACCTTTTGTGTATTCAGACATTTGCAAAACCTGCTGTTCGGCAAGCCTTGACTCATCTGCGGGCCGTTATGACCTTTCGCCCAAAATCATCGAGCCTATGCCCGCATCGGTGAAAATTTCCAGCAAAAGCGCGTTGGGCAGGCGGCCGTCGATGATGTGGGTGGCTTTGACGCCGTTGCTTGCCGCTTCGACGGCGGAGCTGATTTTGGGCAACATACCGCCGTAGAGCGTGCCGTCTGCGATTAATTCGCCGATACGGCTTGGCGTGAGGTTGGTCAGCAGGTTGCCTTCTTTGTCCATCACGCCGGCGATATTGGTCATCATCAGCAGCTTTTCCGCGTTCAACTCTTCCGCCAGTTTGCCTGCGACCAAATCCGCGTTGATGTTGAAGGCTTCGCCTTTTGTGCCAACGCCGATGGGCGCAACGACGGGGATACAGCCGCGTTCGATCAATCCTTCAATCAGGCGCACGTCTATGCTTTCGACCGTGCCGACTTGTCCGATGTCCACACCTGCCCGTTCGGGCGTATCGACCAGCAGTTTTTTCGCTTTGATGAAGTGGTTATCGCGCCCGGTGACGCCGACCGCGCGTCCTCCTTGCAAATTAATTAGCGAGACGATTTCTTTATTCACATGGCCGCCCAACACCATTTCGACGATGTCCATCGTTTCGCCGTCGGTCACGCGCATGCCTTGCACGAATTCGCCTTTTTTACCGATTTTTTCCAACATTTCATTAATTTGCGGGCCGCCGCCGTGGACGATGACGGGGTGGATGCCCACCAGTTTGAGCAAAACAACATCGCGGGCGAAGCCTTCTTTCAAAGCAGGCTCGGTCATGGCGTTGCCGCCGTATTTGATGACGATGACGGAGCCGGAAAAACGGCGGATATACGGCAGGGCTTCGGCTAAAATGCGCGCTTTGTCGGCTGCGGAAATGGGGTGGGATTCGCTCATAATCGTGTCTCATTGTTAACAATTTAATCATTATAGCGGATCACCTTTGAATCAGTAAAAATCAGCTTCGCAACTGTTTGCTGCTTCGCCGTCTTGTCCTGATTTAAAGTGAATCTGCCCTATCTTAACGTCAAAGGTCGTCTGAAACAACATTCCCCGCCCCTTATCGGTTGAGGACGCGCCCGTCGGAATGGTAGAATCAACGGATTCGGGCATATCGGTTTGCCGTCGCCGACGGACGCGGTATCGCCCACACATTTTTTCAAACAACGGTTATCCGGTTCGCCCGATATACCGAGGACTTTCCCATGATTAAAATCAGCACTCAATTTGACGCCGGCTCCGTCGTCGTCAAAGACCTGACCGACCCTGCCAATATCCGCCTCGCCCTGCGTCCGGACAACGCTTCCGATTTCGCCCAATGGTTTTACTTCCGCCTGCAAGGTGCGGCCTACCAGAATTGCGTGATGCACTTTGAAAACGCGGCGGATTCGGCTTATCCGCAAGGCTGGGAAGATTATCAGGCGTGCGCCTCTTACGACCGCCAAAATTGGTTCCGCGTCCCGACCGAATACGAAAACGGCGTGCTGACCATCAACCATACGCCGCTTTCCAACAGCGTTTACTACGCCTATTTCGAACCTTATTCCCACGAGCAGCATTTAAACCTCTTGGGCGACGCGCAAGGCAGCGGGCTTTGCCGCATCGACGACTTAGGCAGTACCGTGCAAGGCCGCGACATCAACCTGCTGACCATCGGCAACCAAGTCGAAAGCGACATGAAAATCTGGATTATCGCCCGCCAACACCCGGGCGAAACGATGGCGGAATGGTTTATCGAAGGCCTGCTCGGCCGCCTGCTCGACCCGCAAGACCCGACCGCGCGCACCCTGCTCGACCGCGCCACTTTCTACATCGTGCCGAACATGAACCCCGACGGCTCGGTATTGGGCAACCTGCGCACCAATGCCGCCGGCGCAAACCTCAACCGCGAATGGGAAAACCCGACTTTGGAAAAAAGCCCGGAAGTCTTCCTCGTGCGCGAAAAAATGCTGGAAACCGGCGTGGATTTGTTCCTAGACATTCACGGCGACGAAGCATTGCCGTTTGTCTTTGTCGCCGGTACGGAAGGCGTGCCGAACTACAATCCGCGCATTGCCGCGCTGGAAACGCAGTTCAAAACCGCCCTGCTCTCCGCCAGCCCCGACTTCCAAGACGAATACGGCTATGAAAAAGACGCGCCCGGTCAGGCAAACATGACGCTCGCGACCAACTGGGTGGGCAACCGTTTCGACTGCCTCGCCTATACGCTCGAAATGCCGTTTAAAGACAACGCCAACCTGCCCGACGACGACTTCGGCTGGAACGGCCAACGCTCCCTGCGTTTGGGCGAAGCCATGTTGTCGGCTGTTTTGAACGTTGTCGATGATTTACGATAATTATTTTTTCCCTATCACACAAAAGGTCGTCTGAAAATACCAATCGGCATTTTCAGACGACCTTTGTCGGGCTAAAACACATAAACCGCCCTTCCCATAAGGAACACACATCATGATGATACATCCGAAGTTCAATCCTATTGCCATCAAAATCGACCCTATCGCCATCCGCTGGTATGCCCTCAGCTATATCGTCGGCTTTATGCTCTTCCTATGGCTGGGCCGCCGCCGCATCAAACAAGGCAACACCGCCTTTACCAAAGAAATGCTCGACGACTTCCTGACCTGGGGCGTATTGGGCGTCATTCTCGGCGGACGGCTCGGCTATATCCTGTTTTACAAATTCTCATACTACCTCGACCATCCGCTCGAAATGCTCAAAGTTTGGGAAGGCGGCATGTCGTTCCACGGCGGCTTCTTGGGCGTCGTCATTGCCATGTGGCTGTTCAGCCGCAAACACAAAATCAGCACCTTGAAAACCATGGATTTTGTCGCGCCGCTCGTTCCGCTGGGTTTGGCTTCCGGCCGTATCGGCAACTTTATCAACGGCGAACTCTGGGGCCGCATTACCGACATCAACGCCTTTTGGGCAATGGGCTTCCCGCAAGCGCGCGCAGAAGACCTCAACGCCGCCGTGCGCAACCCGCTTTGGGCGGAATGGATGCAGCAATATCACGTACTGCCGCGCCACCCTTCGCAACTCTACCAATTCGCGCTTGAAGGCATCTGCCTCTTCATCGTCGTATGGATTTTCTCCAAAAAACCGCGCCCGACGGGACAAGTCGCCTCCCTCTTCCTCGGCGGCTACGGCTTCTTCCGCTTCATCGCCGAATACGCCCGCCAGCCCGACGACTATCTCGGTCTGCTCACCTTGGGCTTGTCGATGGGACAATGGTTGAGCGTGCCGATGATTGTTTTGGGCGCGATCGGTTTTGTTTGGTTCGGTAAGAAAAACCGCCTGAACTGATACCCAAAGGTCGTCTGAAAACCCAAACGGGACGCGATAACCAGCGTCCCGTTCTCACATCAGCCGAGCATCAGCCATCCCAACAGGCGTAATTTGCGATTCATCAAACCGAATCGCAAAAAATCTTAAATCCGACTTGGTTTATCCGCCGCCCGATGGTATCGTGGCACACCTTTCCACCTTTTTTAAAGAGAGCCTAAAATGTCAGAAGAAAACAAAATCAAAGTCAACGACCTGCCCGAAGACAAAAAAGAACAGTCTGAAGAAGTCGAGCTGCCCGTAGTCAACAACGAAGAAAAACGTGGAGGACACAGCGAAGGCGGTTGCTGCGGCGCATGCGGCGGTTGATTCCGTTTTGAAAAACAAAGGTCGTCTGAAAACCTGAAACATGGTTTTCAGACGACCTTTTTATCATGGAAGGATATAGCGGATTCTGTCAAAACGGACGCTATAGTGGATTAACTTTAAATCAGGACGGCGTTACCTCGCCTTAGCTCAAAGAGAACGATTCTCTAAGGTGCTGAAGCACCAAGTGAATCGGTTCCGTACTATCTGTACTGTCTGCACGGCTTCCGCCTTGTCCTGATTTAAAGTTAATCCACTATATTCTCTTTGCCCTACCAAGTTGCCCAAACGCAACACGAAGTCCATTCGCGGCAACTGCCTTGTCACAAAATATAGTGGATTAAAATTGCAATGATACGGC
>NZ_KV821499.1:51090-59129 GCF_001815675.1 Neisseria sp. HMSC065D04 | reverse complement strand
GCCTTGTCTCATTTTTATTTTAATCCACTATAACCATTGCAAAACAAAACGTCGTCTGAAAACAAGCATTGCCCGTTTTCAGACGACGTTTCCGCATTTTCAAACCGTCTTAAGCCCGACTAATCAAATGCTCAACCAATGCCGGCACGCCTTCCGCCGCGCGTTTCGGAATCACTTCGACATCCGCGCCCACGCCTTGCGGGTTCGGATCGACCAGATAGCGTTCCGCAGCGGGCGGCGCGTAATGAATCAGCGAAGCCGCCGGATAAACCTGCATCGACGTGCCGACAATCATGACCACATCGGCATCGCGCATTTCTTCGACCGCCGCGTCAAACATCGGTACTTGTTCGCCGAAAAATACGATATGCGGGCGCATCGGATTGCCTTGGCTGTCGCGTACATCGTCGGTCTGTTCGCCGGTAAATTCGATGATTTCGTCGTCATCGACAGTGCTGCGCAGTTTGTTCAGCTCGCCGTGCAGGTGCAATACTTGGCTGCTGCCTGCCTTTTCGTGCAGCGCGTCCACATTCTGCGTGATGATGTGTACATCGTAATATTGCGCCAGCTTGACCAACGCCAGATGCGCGGCGTTCGGCTCGGCGGCGTTTGCCTGAAGCCTGCGCTGGTTATAAAAATCAATCACCAGCTTGGGATTGCGCGCCAAGGCTTCGGGCGTGCAGACATCTGTAACCCTATGCCCTTCCCACAAACCGCCCGCGTCGCGGAAAGTCAGCAACCCGCTGTCGGCACTGATTCCCGCGCCGGTCAGGACAACGCATTTTTTCATATCGTTATCCCGCCTTATTGCCGATAAGTCTGTAAGAAGCGCTCGAGTTTGCCCATGGCTTCTTCGATTTGGTGGGTGTACGGCAGGGTAACGATGCGGAAATGGTCGGGGCGTATCCAGTTGAACCCCGTTCCTTGGACAAACAAGACTTTTTCGCGCACGAGCAGGTCGTAGATGAATTTCATGTCGTCATGGATGCCGTACATTTCGGTGTCGATTTTTGGGAACATATACAGCGCCCCCATCGGCTTGACGCAGGATATGCCGGGAATTTGGTTTACCATTTCCCACGCTTTATTGCGCTGCTCCAGCAGGCGGCCGCCGGGCAGGATGAATTCGTTGATGCTTTGATAGCCGCCCAAAGCGGTTTGGATGGCATGTTGCATGGGCGTGTTGGCGCACAGGCGCATGGACGAGAGCATATCAAGGCCTTCGATATAGCCTTTGGCATGTTCTTTCGGGCCGTTGAGCACCATCCAGCCTTGGCGGAATCCGGCAACGCGGTAGGCTTTGGAGAGTCCGTTGAAGGTAATGGTCAGCAGGTCGGGGGCGAGTGCGGCAATGTGGTGGTGTACCGCGCCGTCGTAGAGGATTTTGTCGTAGATTTCGTCGGCAAAGATGATTAGACCGTGTTTGCGCGCCAACTCGGCGATTTCAAGCAGGATTTCTTTGCTGTACACCGCTCCGGTGGGATTGTTGGGGTTGATGACGACGATGGCTTTGGTTTTCGGTGTGATTTTGGCTTCCATATCGGCAAGGTTGGGAAACCAGTCGTTTTCTTCGTCACACAGATAATGGCGCACCGTACCGCCCGCCAAAGTGGCGGCAGCCGTCCACAGCGGATAGTCGGGTGCGGGAATCAGGATTTCATCGCCGTCGTTTAAAAGCGCCTGCATGGACATGGTAATCAGTTCGGAAACGCCGTTGCCGATATAAACGTCGTTGACCGAAATGTCGCGCAGACCTTTAGTTTGATAGTAATGAACGATGGCCTTGCGGGCGGAATACAGCCCTTTGGAATCGCAATAGCCCTGCGCAGTCGGCAGGTTGCGGATTACGTCCACCAAAATTTCATCGGGCGCTTCAAAGCCGAACGGCGCAGGGTTGCCGATATTGAGCTTGAGGATTTTATGGCCTTCTTCTTCGAGTTGCAGGGCTTTTTTGTGTACCGGGCCGCGGATGTCGTAGCAAACATGGTCCAGCTTGGACGACTTGGGAAATTTCTCCATGATGTGTGTTCCGTAAAATTGTTAACAATGGGGGTAAATGTACTCCGTTTGCAGGCGGAAAGAAAGGGGCAAATGCGGGATTTTTGCCTGCCGCTTCAAGAATCAAGCACCAAAAACAAATAAGGTCGTCTGAAAACCCTTTTTCAGGATTTTCAGACGACCTTTCCGTGTTACAAAATGCTTAAACTGGCAAGCCGGTTACGCGCCGTAAACGGGATATTTGTCGCAAAGCGCGGTGATTTGTTTGCGGACGTTTGCCAGATTCGCTTCGTCTTCAGGATTTGCCAACACGTCGGCAACGAGGTTGGCAAGGACTCGGGCATCGGCTTCGTTAAAGCCGCGCGTGGTCATGGCGGCGGAGCCGATGCGGATGCCGGAGGTAACGAACGGTTTTTCCGGGTCATTCGGAATGGCGTTTTTGTTGACGGTGATGTTTGCTTTGCCCAATGCGGCTTCGGCGGCTTTGCCGGTGATTTTCATCGGTTGCAGGTCAACGAGGAAAACGTGGCTTTCGGTACGACCCGAAACGATGCGCAAACCGCGTTTGACCAATTCTTCCGCCATCGCTGCGGCGTTGATTTTCACCTGTTTCGCGTATTGTTTGAACTCGGGTTGCAGGGCTTCTTTGAACGCAACGGCTTTGGCGGCGATGACGTGCATCAGCGGGCCGCCTTGCAGGCTTGGGAAGATGGAAGAGTTCAACGCTTTTTCATGCGTGTTGTCGCGGCACAAAATCACGCCGCCGCGCGGGCCGCGCAGGGTTTTGTGGGTGGTGGTGGTCACGAAGTCGCAGAATGGGACGGGATTGGGGTATTCGCCACCGGCAATCAGGCCTGCGTAGTGCGCCATATCGACAAAGAGGTAGGCACCGACTTTGTCGGCGATTTCGCGGAATTTCGCCCAGTCGATTTGCAGGGCGTAGGCAGATGCGCCGGCAACGATCATTTTGGGTTTGTGTTCGAGCGCGAGACGTTCGACTTCGGCGTAATCGAGGACTTCGTTTTCATCCAAGCCGTAGGTAATGGCGTTGTAGAGTTTGCCGGAAATGTTGACGCTGGCACCGTGGGTCAGATGGCCGCCGTGGGCGAGGCTCATGCCGAGGATGGTGTCGCCGGGTTTGAGGACGGAGGCGTACACGGCTTGGTTGGCTTGGGAGCCGGAATGGGGTTGGACGTTGGCGTATTCTGCACCGAAGAGTTCTTTGACGCGGTCGATTGCCAGCTGTTCGACGATATCGACGTATTCGCAGCCGCCGTAGTAGCGTTTGCCGGGGTAGCCTTCGGCGTATTTGTTGGTCAATTGCGAACCTTGTGCCTCCATCACGGCGCAACTGACGTAGTTTTCGGAAGCAATCAGTTCGACGTGGTCTTGCTGGCGTTGGTCTTCTTGGGCGATGGCGGCTGCCAGATCCGGATCATATTGGGCTAGGTTGACGCTTTTTGAAAACATCTTCTCGACTCCTTTGTCGGTTGGGAAACGGGGATTGATAAGTGTTGAACAATGTACCAAATCGGTTTGGATTGTCAACGATTTTATCTTTCAGACGACCCCTTTGCTGCTTGGAGGGTCGTCTGAAAAGTTTTATTTGAACAGATTGTCTTGTTTCAAATGAAAGTCGATTTTTTCGAGCAGGGCTTCGAGGTCGCTCTCGGCTTGGGCTGCGGCGAGGTTTTTGCCCAACTCTTCCAAAGCCAGCGCATCGAGCCTGCGGCGTTCGAGTTTGCGTGCTTCTTCGTTGAAGATTTTGATGTTGTCGGGCAGGACAAGCGGCGGCACGCTGCCGTCGGTCGTATAGAACGCTTCATCCGCAAACACGAACCCCTCCGGCAATGCGGGCGCATTGTCGTAGTCGGCATCGTTGACCGGCATCCACTCGGAATGCTGTTCCAACAGGACGAATTGCCCGTTCATACCGTAAATATGGGCAAAACGGGAGATCTTGGGGCGTTTGGTGTTCATGCAAAGATTGTATGCCGATGATGCGGGAGCGTCTAGGGTGGAAATTTGTGTCGTCGCAGTAGGAAGGTCGTCTGAAAGTAGTATAATTACAAAATCGATAAATTTTTGAAGACAAATATAAAAAGGGAAACCCCAATGTCAGCAAACACAAACAAACAATGGCTAAGCGTCATCGCCCTGGCGGTCGGCGCATTCATTTTCAACACCACCGAATATATCCCGATTGCCCTATTGAGCGACATCGGCGCGACCTTCAATATGCCGCCGACCGAAGTCGGCATCATGATTACCGTGTATGCGTGGATCGTCGCGCTGCTGTCGCTGCCGCTGATGCTGGCAACGAAAAACATCGAACGCCGCAAGCTGCTGCTCGTCCTCTTCGCGTTCTTTACCATTAGCCACATCGTTTCCTATTTCGCCCGAAGTTTCGAAATCCTGCTCGTCAGCCGCATCGGCATCGCTCTGACACACGCCGTGTTTTGGTCAATTACCGCCTCGCTGGCGGTACGTGTCGCGCCGCAGGGTAAAGGCAATCAGGCTTTGGGGCTGCTCAGTACGGGTACGGTCATGGCGATGGTGGCGGGCATCCCGCTGGGGCGCGTTATCGGGCAACATTCAAGCTGGCAGTTCAGCTTTTTGCTTATCGGACTTTGCGCGGCAGCGGTCATGGGCATATTGGCGAAAAACCTGCCGCTGCTGCCCAGCGTGAACACAGGTTCGCTCAAAAGCCTGCCCGGATTGCTCAAGCGCAAAAACCTCATGCTGCTCTACGCGCTGACCGTCCTCCTGATTACCGCCCACTTTACGGCATACAGCTATATCGAACCCTTCGTCCTGCAAGCCGGCCGCTTCGCGCCCGAACAAGTGACCATCGTCTTGAGCCTGTACGGACTGGCGGGGTTTGCCGCGTCGTATCTGTTCGGCAAATGGTTTGCCAAACACCAGCGCACATTCCTGATGACCTCGGTATCTGTCATCATGGCTTCAACGCTCTGCCTGCTTCCCCTTGCCGCTTACCCGATAGCCGTTTACGCGCTGGTGTTTGTCTGGGGTATCGCCATCGTCGTCTTAAGCCTCAGCATGGTCTCCAAAGTATTGGACTTTGCCTCGGATGCGACCGATGTGGCCAACTCGATTTACTCAGGCCTCTACAACGTCGGCATCGGCGGCGGCGCGCTTTTGGGACATTACGTTACCGTGTGGGCGGGCATTTCCAACATCGGCTTTGCTGCCGCAATCTTGGCAGCGGCAGGATTGGGCGTGTGTCGGATGTTGGTTGAGATGCGGAAATAAGAGGGTTGTATAAAAAAAGGTCGTCTGAAAACGTTTCTTTTTTATTTAAATACATCGCCCCGCAGTCGGGACGCTCCGTCCGCGTAGGCGTGAGAATGAATTTCTAAGTTTGGAATAAAACAAACCGGATTCCTTTGATGGGAATCCGGTTTTTCTTTTCGATGATTGGATTTTCAGACGACGTTTTAGGTCGTCTAAAACCTTATCCATGCTTTTTACCTTCGTTTATTCAAAACATTCTATAGTGGATTAACTTTAAACCAGGACGGCGTTACCTCGCCTTAGCTCAAAGAGAACGATTCTCTAAGGTGCTGAAGCACCAAGTGAATCGGTTCCGTACTATCTGTACTCTGCGGCTTCGTCGCCTTGTCCTGATTTAAATTTGATCCACTATATAAATAAGGTCGTCTGAAAACGTTGTTTTGTTTCAGACGACTTTTGATTTTAATCCGATAAATTTTACTTCCTGCGGGCTCCCTTTCCCCGAAAATAAACCGCAACCGCGCACAAGGCTGCGCCTGCGCTCAGGCAGCCGAACCAGCTTGTGCTGGCGGCGGCGGGATGGGGCGAAGCGAGTGCGGCGGCAAGGGCGGCGGCGAGGAGGGTTGCGCCGGCAAGGCGCAGGCGGGCGGGGTGTTGGACGGGGCGTCCGAGCATGGTTTTGGCGTGGGGCGTTTGCGAGAGCATGAGGCAGAAAAAGCCGCCGAAGCAGAGGGAAAACATAAGGAAATACAGCATGGTCATTGCGCCTTTGCGATGCGGCGGGCGATGAGGAAGAATATTGCCGCAAATGTCAGGAAACACAGTTCCACCGTCCAATAGAGCGTGTCCCCCGACCGAATCGACAGCCAGAGAGGCCGTCCGACATAAATATCCAAGAGCGGGATCAGGGCGCACAGTGCGGCGGCGGCGTAAAACAGACCGCGCCATTTGATATGCGCGGGGCAAGGGAAGAAGGCGGCAACCGCAGCGGCGGCCCAGACGGCAAAGAGGCTTTGCGCTTCCCAAATTTCGCGCCCGTCCCAGTCTGCGGGCAGCAGGCGGTTGGTGCAGAAAAAGGCGGCGCAGGCGAGTGGGAAGCCGGCGAACACGGCGATGTTGATGCGCTCCGCCCACGCAATCCCGCACAGGGGCGGCTGTTTGCGATTGCGCCGTTTCATCGGCCACATTACCGCACCTGTCGCAATCATGCCGCAACCCGCCATGCCGCTGAAGAAATAAAGCCAGAGCGTCGGATAGTCGGCAAAGCCCGCCGTATGCAGGCTGTAGAGCGAAGAGTAGGCCTGTTCGAAGCCGCCGTAGGCATCTTTGCGATACACCTGCGCCCCGTCGCGCAAACGTACCGCTACCGACAAATCAGGGTTCGAGCCGACGCTTCTTTTGTCGAAATAATCCGCCGACAACACCGCTTCTTTGCGGTCGGGGTCGGTGATGGTCAAGTTGATTTCCTTGTCCGTCCCGTTTGGGCGCAGCCTCTGCACCGTCGGATACCAATCCGCCATCTTCCGCCGCTCTCCCGCGTTTTCAGACGACCTCGGCACATAGGCGGAGCGCGCCTCGAATTCTTCATCCGACAATTCCGCTGCCGTTTGGCTGTAGGTCATCACCGTATGCGAAGTCAGCAAGAGGCCGCTGTAAACAATCATCACATGAAACGGCAGCGGCAGAACACCCAGCAGGTTGTGCGCGTCCAGCCAGCTTCTGAGCTTTTTGCCTGCGCGGAAAGTGAAAAACTCCGCCAAAATCTTTTTATGCACAATCACGCCGCTGATTACCGCAGCCAGCGCGACCACCGCGGCCGCAGCCGTCAGCCAGTAACCGCCGTATTCCGCCGCCGCGAGGTTGCTGTGGATGGAAACCAGATAACCCGCCCCCGCCGTTTCGCGCGGTTTGGACTGCGGCGCGTTAGGATAAGGGCTGATGGTGGTATAGGACGCCTCTTCGGTCCCACGCTCCGTCCAGCCCAAATCCAAGTACGGCGAACGTTCGGTCGGCAGAGAAACCGACCATTCTGCCGCATTCGGCGCATGGCGGCGCAGATAGTCCAGGGCGGTCGCCAGCGAAACCCGTTCGTCCGGCAGACCGTCTGAAAACGGCAGCTCCGGCTGCAACCATACATCCAGTTCGGCACGGAAAAACGCAATGCTTCCCGCAAGGAATATTACGAACAAAACCCACGAACAGATCAGCCCCGTCCATGTGTGGATTTCTGCCATTACCTTGCGCAGCCCCGCCTCCTTAGCCATGCGGCAGCCCCCCTGCCGCCGAAAGCAGCAACACCGACAGCGACAGCGCGCAAAACACCGTCCGCAGCCGCCGCGCCGCCAACGCCCACAGAAATACCAGCGGCAGCAGCGTGATGCCTAGGAGGGTGCCGCCGTAAACGGCATTGGTTGACCCGCCCGCATAAAGCGGAACCGTACCCGCCGCCAGCGCGGATACCCAGTAGCTTCCGGCCGAAGCCAGCACAATCCGCGCCGCGATGTGCAGCGGGCGTGGCAGGATGGGATTCATATGGTTTTCCTTGGAATATTTGTTACTTTTATTCGATTGTGTGTTTTGCAGGCGGCTTTTGGAAATAACGGGTTGTAGGTTTCAGACGACCTTTCAAAATTGCAGCAACCTCACGACCGTCATTCCCGTGAAAACGGGAATCCAGACCTTTGGAGTTTCAGGAATCTCTAAAAATCGCCGAATCCCAAAGATTCCTAGATTTCCGCCTGCGCGGGAATGACGGATTATATAGTGGATTAACTTTAAACCAGTAC
>NZ_KV821499.1:15644-50990 GCF_001815675.1 Neisseria sp. HMSC065D04 | reverse complement strand
TCGCCTTGTCCTGATTTTTGTTAATCCACTATAGATTTCAGACGACCTTCAAGAATTACAGCAACCCCAAACCCCGTCAAAACTTATACCTAAGCGTCCCCGACAAACTCCTCGGCTGGCCGTAGTCGTGGTACGCCGTGTCCATGCGGTAGCGTTTGTCGAACACGTTGTCGAAGTTTAGTGTCAGATTGGCGTTTTTGGAAATGTCGTACTGCGCGGTCAGGTCGACCACGGCGAAGGATTTTTGGCTGGAGAGGACGCGGGCGCGTTCTTTGGCTTCATCGTCGTCAAACTCGATATTGCTGAGGTCACTGTATTTGTCCACAAAGGTCTTGCTTTGCCAGCGCACGCCGCCGCCGAGGGTCCAGCGGGTTTTGGGCAGGCGGTAGGTGGTGAAGAGTTTGAAGCTGTGGCGCGGGTCGTATTGGCTGTTGGGCCGGTTGCCGTTTTCTTCGCGGGTCAGGTGCGACTGCACGCCCGCGCTGATGTCCCAGCCTTCGGCGGGCGAGCCGCTGATTTCGGCTTCCCAGCCGTGGGCTTTGGTATTCGCTGCGCGGTAGTAGGTGTCGTCGTTGTCAAATTTGCCCGCTTCGACGGGGACGTTGCGCCGTTTGGATTGGAACACCGACAACGAGGCGTTCAGACGGCCTTCGAGCCATTCGCCTTTCAGTCCAGCCTCGACGGTGCGGCCGGTAATCGGATCGATGGGGCGGCGGTTGATGTCTGTTTCGCCGTTTTCGTGCGGCTTGAACAGGCGGCTGTAGGAGGCGTAGGCGGAGAGGTTGCCGGTGAGGTCGTAGGTGATGCCGGCGTAGGGGGCGAAGCGGCCTTCTTTGGCTTCCGTATTCGGGCTGCCGCCAACCGGTATGGCTTGGTAATGGTAGCGGGCGTAGTTGGCGCCCAAAAGCAGCGAGAGTTTGTCGGTGGCGTGCAGGCGGGTGGCGGCATAGCCGCTGATTTGGCGTGTCGCGATGGTGTCTCCCTCCCATTTCCAGTCGTTGACGGAAGCGATGGCGGGATAGTCGCGGCGGCGTATGAAATCGTAGATGTCGTCTATGGAAGAGTTGCCTTCAGGGTTTGCCCAGGCGCGTTTGTCCCGCGCGCGGTAGCCTCCGATGCCGAATACGGCTTCGTGTTTGCGCCCCCATAAATCGTATTGCCCGTTGAGCTTGAAGCTGAAGGCATGGCTGACGATATTGTCGGCCATTTTATAAAAATTGGCTCTGGCCGAGCTGTCGTCGTGCCTGAGATAGTTGTATGGGGCGTCACCCATACCGGGATTGAGGGTTTTCTCACGGTTGTAGCGGTATTCCAGCTTGGCTTTCCAGTTGTTTTCAAAGCGGTGTTCCAGTCCGGTAAAGAGTTCCGTCGCGCGTTCCCTATAGCTGCTGCCTTTGATTTTGTTGTTGTCACGGATGCCGAGGCGGGTTGGGTAGCCTGCGCTATCGTAAACGGGCAGGTCCCCGCCGTAAAATTCTTTTTCTCGCGCGCGCTGGTGGTTGATGCCGGCGTAGGCGGTGGTTTGCGGCGAGAAATCGTATTCGGCAATGCCGTAAACCATGTCGGAGCGGTCGCGCGAACCCTCGGTCCAATGCCGCCCGCCCTCGGCGTTGATGACGGCGCGGCCGCGCAGGCTGCCGCTCGAGTTGAGCGGTCCGGACACGTCGGCCTCGGCATTCCAACGCCGCCATCTGCTGATGCCGACGGAAATTTCAGCCTGCCGCTCTTTGGTCGGACGCTTGCGTACCAGGTTCACCGTCGCGCTTGGGTCGCCCACGCCGCCCTGCAAGGCGGAAGTGCCGCGCACGACTTCCACCCGCTCGTACGCGCCCGAGTTCAGCAGTTGGTTGCCGTCGATTTCGGTGGTCATGCCGTCTATCTGGTAATCGTTGACCTTCTCGCCGCGCGCATACATGTTGGTTACCGCATAGCGCGAACTTGCCGGATTGCCGCTGATACCGTTGACCCATGAGAGCGCGTCGTAAACGCTGCGCTTGCCTTGGTCCTTCATCTGTTTGTCGGTTACCACGCTCACGCTCTGCGGCACCTCGCGCAGCGTCAGCGGCATCCCCGTCGCGGCGTAAGTGCCCGAAGTGGTATAGCCCTTGTTCAACGACTTCTGCCGCTTACCGCGCACGGTAACAGTGGAAAGGGTGACTGCTGCCGGTTCGGCATCGGCGGGAACGTATGCGTCTGCCGCCTGCGTGCAGACAGGCAGGATAAGTAACAGCGGCGCGCTCAAATGGTAAAACTTCATTGCTACAAATTCTCCTTTTCAAGTTCAAACAATAGATTGATAGGATTGATAATAATTTTTGTATAAAAACTGGTAATTTTGTTTCATTTTGTTTTATGCGGAAGACGGGGTAGAAAAATGCGAAACGGGCAGGACGCTATGATGCGGTGAACAGGCATAGGAAAAAGAAATGACAGAGGGTTTGTAAAAGTTTGGAAAGGGGATATTGAATACCGTCATTTCCACCCCAGTCTACGCGAAGACAGGCTGAGACGAGAATCCAACACTTTGGATTTCTGGAATCTCTGGAAAATTACTGCAGCCCAAAGGGCCCTTCGGATTCCCACTTACACGGAAATGATGGGTTGTAAATTTCAGACGACCTTTACTTTTGTACCAGCTCGTCAATTCGCTGTTGAATTGGGTTAAATTGGCAAACAAGCGTCGGAATTTTGTTACACTCTGGTTTCTTTACACTTCACACTCACACATCACATAAGGAGGCTTTATGGCATTAATGGACAGTTTGTTGAACGTGGCGGCGCAAGCCTTGGGCGGCAAAGATGAAAACGGACAAAGCTCGCTGACCGACATGGCGATGAATTTGGTACAACAACAAGGCGGCGTGGGTAATCTGATTAATCAGTTGCAACAAGGCGGGTTGGGCGATGTATTAAATAGCTGGGTTTCCAATCAACAAAGCAACCTGCCCGTATCCGGCAGCGATTTGCAAAACGCTTTGGGCAGCGATGCCATCAGCCAAGTGGCGCAAAAATTCGGTCTCGACAGCCAGCAAGCCGGCGATATGCTGGCGCAGATTCTGCCCAATCTGGTGGACAAAGCCACGCCGAACGGTTCGGCGCAAGATGCGGACGGATTCGGTTTGGACGATATTGCTTCGGCGATATTGAAGAACTTCACCAAATAAGCAGTACGAAAAATATAGTGGATTAACTTTAAACCAGTACGACGTTGCCTCGCCTTGCCGTACTATCTGTACTGTATCTGCGGCTTCCGCCTTGTCCTGATTTAAATTTAATCCACTATACAAAAAGGTCGTCTGAAAAACGTTTTCAGACGACCTTATCTTATGGTTCAAACAGTTTTTATTTCTTCGCCGCCCTTTTCGCGCGGATGACTTCGACCACGCCCGGCAGGATGGAAATCACGATAATCGCGACCATCACCAAAGCCAGATTGTTTTTGACAACCGGAATATTGGCGAAGAAATAGCCGGCATAGGAAAACGACAAGACCCACAATACCGCGCCGATGATGTTGTAGCGGATGAAAGTGCCGTAGTGCATACTGCCCATGCCCGCAACAAACGGGGCGAACGTCCGCACAATCGGGACGAAGCGGGCGATGATGATGGTTTTACCGCCGTGTTTTTCGTAGAACGCGTGGGTTTTCTCCAAATACGACTGGCGGAAGATTTTGGAATCGGGGTTGGCAAAGAGTTTGCGCCCGAAAAACTTGCCGATCATGAAGTTGGCGGCATCGCCCAAAATTGCGGCGGCCAAAAGCAGCGCAATCATGACATGAATATTCATACTGCCGACCGCGGCAATCCCGCCCGCGGCAAACAGCAGCGAATCGCCCGGCAGAAACGGCGTAACCACCAAGCCCGTTTCGCAGAAAATAATCAAAAACAACACCGCGTAAATCCATACGCCGTATTGCGCGGAAATCTCGACCAAATGCTGGTCGATGTGGAGGATAAAATCAATAAGGGTCGAAATCACGAGATTTTCCTGAAATAAAAAAGACAGAGATCGTCTGAAAACAGACGCGTTGCCAAATGTCCGCCATTGTATATGAAACCCATGCCACGTGCCCCTTTTTCAGACGACCCCGCGCCTTGATACGCGCTGACAAAACAACGTACAATAAACCCGATTCCAACCCATCCGGTATGCCTTTGTGAACCAGCTTATTTTCGACTTCGCCGAACGCGGCTATCCCGGTTTCGACAAATTCCTCGGAACGGAAAATGCCGAACTGGTCTATGTGTTACAGCATAAACACGACCCGTTTATCTACGTCTGGGGCGAAGAAGGCGCGGGCAAAAGCCACCTGCTGCGCGCGTGGGTCGCCCAAGCGCTCGACGCGGGGAAAAAAGCCGTCTATATCGACGCTGCCGCCACGCCCCTGACCGAAGCCGCCTTTGAAGCCGAATACCTCGCCATCGACCAAATCGAAAAACTGGGCAACGAAGAACAAGCCCTCCTGTTTGCCGTATTCAACCGTTTTCGCAACAGCGGCAAAGGCTTTCTGCTGCTAAGCTCCGAACACACGCCCCAACAGCTCGTCATCCGCGAAGACTTGCGCACCCGCATGGCGTACTGCCTCGTTTACGAAGTCAAACCCCTGACCGACCAAGAAAAAATCGACGCGCTCGTCAGTATGGCCGCAGCGCGCCAAGTAACCATAGACCCCGAAATCTTCGAATACCTGCTCAACCACTGGCGGCGCGACATGGACAGCCTGATGCAGATGCTCGACACGCTGGACAACTACGCCGTTACCATGGGCAAACGCATCACCCTGCCGCTTCTTCGCCAGCTTCTGAAACAACAGGAAACCCAATGAAAAACCTCGCCATCTTCGACCTCGACAACACCCTCATCAACACCGATTCCGACCACTCTTGGCCGCAATACCTCATCAAAAAAGGGCTGGTTGACGCTGCCGAAACCGAAGCGCAAAACGAAAAATTCTACCGCGACTACCAAAACGGCTGCCTCGACATCGACGCCTTCCTCAAATTCCACCTTGCTCCGCTTGCCCGTTACAGCAAAGAAGAGCTGGCGGAATTTCACCGCGAATTTATGGCAGAGTTCATCACGCCCCACATCTCGCCCATGCAGCGTATGCTGGTGCAGAGCCACCAAATGGCCGGCGACGAAACCCTCGTCATCTCCTCGACCAACGAGTTCATCATCACCCCCATCTGCCACCTTTTCGGCATTACCAACATCATCGGCACCCAACTCGAAACCGGTGCCGACGGCCGCTACACCGGCAACTACATCGGCACGCCCAGCCTCAAAGAAGGCAAAATCACCCGCCTGAACCAATGGCTCGCCGAACGCGGCGAAACGCTCGAAAGCTATAGCAAAACCTATTTTTACAGCGACTCCAAAAACGACCTGCCGCTGCTGCGCCTCGTCAACGAACCCGTCGCCGTCAACCCCGATGCCGAGTTGGAAAAAGAAGCCAAAGCAAAAGGTTGGCCGATATTGAACTTCAAATAAGTAAAACCGCACCCGCCGCCCAAACGGGCGCAACTCCGTAGCGTGGGCTTAGCCCACGAAAAACAAAGGGTCGTCTGAAAATAGCCCAACCCCGTAGCGTGGGCTTAGCCCACGAAAAACAAAAGGTCGTCTGAAAACAAATCAAAAACAACCCCCTAAACCCGCTACAAATCTACAAATAAGGAAAACAATATGTCCATCCGCGCCGTCATCCCCGCCCTGCTGCTTGCCTTCGCCCTACCCGCAACCGCGCAAACCGTCAACCCGGCAGAATACGCCCCCGCATCCCAAAATCCCGCACAACCCATCAAACCCGTCAAACTGTCCATCTTGGTTTCTCCCGAAGGCAAAGCCGTAGAAGTCAGCATCCTCGAATCCAGCGGTTATGAAGGACTTGACGAAACAGCCGTGGCAACCGCCAAAAAAGACAAATACAAAGCCGCCGGATACTGGGTGAAATATAAAGGAACCATCGAGTTTAAAAACCAATAGGTCGTCTGAAATGTCCGCGTTCAAACCCGTCATCGTTACCACCACCGCACCGACCCGCGAAGAAGCCGAAAAAATCGGCAGCCTGCTTTTGGAAAAACACCTCGCCGCCTGCGTGCAATACGAAACCATCACCAGCCAATACCTTTGGAACGGCGAAATCTGCCGTGACGACGAAATCCGCATCACCATCAAAACCTCGCGCCACTGCTACCGCGAAATCCAAAAAACCATCATCGCCAACCACAGCTACGAATGCCCGCAAATCCTGATGCAAAACGTATCGCGCGGATACGCCCCCTATTTGCGCTGGCTGAAGCAGAGTTTAGGTTGATAAAACAGCCGCGCCGTCTGAAAAACGCTCAAGCATCATTATGAATTTACAGGGAAGTCCACTATAATGACGGCTTTTGATTTTCAGACGGCCTTACGTCTGCATCCGCAATCCCAAACCAAAAGGAAACCCATGTTCCGCACCATGCTCGGCGGCAAGATACACCGCGCCACCGTTACCGAGGCCGACCTCAACTACGTCGGCAGCATCACCATAGACCAAGACCTGCTCGATGCCGCAGGCATCCTTGTTAACGAAAAAGTCGCCATCGTCAACAACAACAACGGCGAACGCTTCGAAACCTACACCATCCCCGGCGAACGAGGCAGCGGCGTCGTCTGCCTCAACGGTGCCGCCGCACGGCTCGTCCAAAAAGGCGACATCGTCATCATCATGTCCTACGTCATGCTGTCCGAACCCGAAATCGCCGCGCACGAACCCAAAGTCGTCCTCGTGGACGAACACAACAAAATCCGCGACATCCTCTCCTACGAGCCGCCGCACACCGTCCTATAAAACACAAAGGTCGTCTGAAACCGCAAAATCCGCTTTCAGACGACCTTTCAGCCATTTTCAGACGACCTTCGAGAAAGCCCCATCATCATGAACATCCGCATCAACAACCTCACCGTCGGCAACGACCTCCCCTTTACCCTGTTCGGCGGCATCAACGTCCTGGAAGACCTCGATTCCACCCTCAAAGCCTGCGAACAATACGTTAAAGTGACCGACAAACTCGGCATTCCCTATGTTTTTAAAGCCTCCTTCGACAAAGCCAACCGCTCCTCCATCCACTCCTTCCGCGGCGTCGGCTTGGACGAAGGCATGAAAATCTTCCAAGCCGTCAAACGCGAGTTTGACGTACCCGTCATCACCGACGTCCACGAACCCTACCAATGCGCCCCCGTGGCAGAAGTCTGCGACGTCATCCAACTGCCCGCCTTTCTCGCCCGCCAAACCGACCTCGTCGTCGCCATGGCAAAAACCGGCAACGTCATCAACATCAAAAAACCCCAGTTCCTCAGCCCCTCGCAGATGAAAAACATCGTCGAAAAATTCCAAGAAGCGGGCAACGGACAAATCATACTGTGCGAACGCGGTGCCAACTTCGGCTACGACAACCTCGTCGTCGATATGCTCGGCTTCGGCGTCATGAAGCAAACCTGCGGCGGCCTGCCCGTCATCTTCGACGTAACCCACTCCCTGCAAACCCGCGAATCCGGTGCGGCCGCATCCGGCGGACGGCGCGCGCAAGTGCTGGATTTGGCGCTCGCCGGCATGGCAACCCGCCTCGCAGGCCTCTTCCTCGAATCGCACCCCAACCCCGACCAAGCCAAATGCGACGGCCCCAGCGCCCTGCCGCTCGCCCAGCTGGAAGACTTCCTGACCCGCGTCAAAGCCGTGGACGAAACCGTCAAATCCTTCGCGCCTATGGACATCCGTTAATGCGGCATGGCAAACGAAAGGTCGTCTGAAAATTGAATCGTCGGTTTACCTTGTGTAAACTGACGGTCAGGCGATTTTGTATTTCAATCGATTTTTCGATATAAAACAGTAAATACACAAACCATCAACATTGTGGGCAAACGCGAAAACCCCAAAAAACGGATTCGCCGCCTGCGCCCGATTCTTCAACTGCTCATTACAACATATAAGGAAAACAATATGAAAACATGGAAAACCCTACTTGGCGCCGCCGCGTTCACCTTGACCCTGACTTCTGCCGCCGTGGCGGAGACGGCTTATGTACCGGGTCTGCACGTTACCGAACCCAACCAGCTCGTTACCGCCAAAAAAGTCAAACGCAAAGACTTGTTCGGCATGTGGGGCAACACCAGTAAAAACGCTGACGGCTCCCTGCTCAACGCCAGCCTGATGCGCCCCGACGGTACCGGCCGCGACCTAATCCATTTCCAAGCAAATTCCGGCGATACGACCACCATTACCCAAGACTTCAAATGGAAATTCAGCCGTTGGAGACAAGAATTCCGTCAAACCATAACCAACTACACCGTCAGCCACAACGATGGCGCGCCCGAACAAAAATCTGACGAAATCGGCAAAACCGTCAAATTCAAGGTTCCGCTGCTGCTGAAGCTGGAAGGCAAACCCAACGTATTGGAAATGACCAATAAAGAAGGTACGGACAGCGTCCGCTATTACCGCTACAACGAAGAAGCCATGCCTGATCTGCTGAAAAAACTGGAAGCGCAATAATCCATCTTCCCAATACTGAAAGGTCGTCTGAAAACCTGATTTCAAGGTTTTCAGACGACCTCTTGTTTTCTGTTGTCCCTTTAAGGATTTCTAGTTCTTTGTAACTAAAAACAATCATCAATAATATTTACATTTTGAAATAAAAAGAGTAAGGTTGCCTTGCTTTTCGGGCTTTCCGTTGGCTTTTGAACCGTAAACAATCAAATTTGAGGAAGAAACATGAAAAAATTATGGATACTTGGCGCATTGGGCTTGAGCATGGCGGCGCAGGCGCATGATTTGTGGGTGTCGGCTCCGGTGCGTTTGGATTCGGGCAGTACGTTGAAAGCAGATTTGGGTTACAGCCATGATTTCCCGAATGTTGAAAAAATCGCCGACGACCGCGTGCATATTTTCAAACCGCTGCAATTGACGGACAAATCCGGAAAAACGGTCGATTTGACGAATAAAGGCGAAAATTACCAATATGTTTCCAAATCCCGCCTGAAAGACGGCTCGTATTGGGTCGGCGCGGTGTACAAACCGACGTTCTGGTCGCAAAACAGCGAAGGCTGGAAACAGAAAACCTTGAAAGACCTGCCCGGCGCGACTTATTGCGAACAGGCTCAGATGTTCGGCAAAGCGTTTTTGCAAGTGGGTGGCGCAGGCTTGGATGAAAGCGTATTGACCCGTCCGGTCGGTCATGAATTGGAACTGGTGCCGCTGAAAAATCCGAATGAAGTCAAGGTGGGCGGTCTGTTGCCGGTTAAAGTGCTTTATAAAGGCAAACCGTTGGCAAAAGCGACGGTAACGGCAAGCTCGGATACGCTGGCGGAAATGGACTTGGCGGCGACACACGACCACCGCGAGCCGCAAGGTTTTTCAGGGAAAACGGATAAAGACGGCGTCGTCAACGTGATTCCTTTGATTGAAGGTTTGTGGAAAATCAAAGCCGCCCATCAGGCGGATTATGCCGATAAAAGTGTTTGCCAACAAGACAATGCCTATGCAACGCTAATTATGCCCGTCGGAACGAAACGCGCGGCTGAACGGCATGAACACCATCATCATCAACACTAATTGAGTGTGAAAGATCAAAAAGGTCGTCTGAAAAGGTTTTCAGACGACCTTTCTTTATATAGTGGATTAAATTTATAGTGGATTTACAAACCCAATGCCTCAGCATGAAACTCGATATGCGAGTCGATAAAGCTGGCGATGAAGAAATAATCGTGTCCGTAGCCGGGGCGGACTTTGTATTGCACGTTGAAGCCGTTGGCGCGGGCGGCGTTGATGAAGGCTTCGGGTTGCAGTTCGTCGGGGAACAGCGGATCGGCGCCGCCTTGGTCGATGAGTATCGGCAGTTTGCGGGAAGCCGTCTGAACGAGCGATGTGCTGTCGTATGCCTGCCAAGCATCCGACTCCTTGCCCAGATAGGCGGCAAATGCCTGCTTTCCTCCTCGACTGGCAGTCGGATGGCACAAGGGCGCGAATGCGGAAACGGCGGCATAGCGACCGGGATTTTTCAGGGCGATGGAAAGTGCGCCGTGCCCACCCATGCTGAAACCTGCAATGCTGCGCTCTTGGGTGGCGGGGAAATGCCGTTCCACCCAATCGGGCAGTTCGCGGCTGATATGGCTGTACATCCGATAATGTGCCGCCCACGGCTGTTCGGTCGCGTCAATGTAAAATCCCGCGCCCTGTCCGATAAATTCGTTCGCGCTGTCGCTGATATGGCTGCCGCGCGGCGAGGTGTCGGGAAAAACGACGATGATGTTCCATTGCGCGGCGAAACGCTGGATGCCGGTTTGACGTATCAGTTCCGAGCCGTCGCCGTGCAACCCCGACAAGAAATACAAAACCGGCGCCGGATAGCCTTTCAATACCTGCGGCGGCAGGTAGATGCCGAAAGTCATATCGGTTTGACAGGTTTCGGAAAAGCAGCGGTATTGCTCTTGATGGCCGTTGAACATTTTGGCACGGGAAAACAGGTGTAATTCGTGTGCGGACATAGATAGGATGGCGTGAAAACAGTGAAGGCATCATCTTAACAGAAAGACCGCGTTACGGGCTTTTAAAAACCTATCGAACGGTATGGTTTCAGACGACACCAATCTATACACAAACTCTGTGGATAAGTTTGTTGATAAGCTTTGGGTAATCGGAATTTTTGCTTTTGGAACAACCCAAGCCTTTCGGTGCTTAAAAAATAGTCAAATAAAATACAATAAAATCAATTGGTTATAAAAATAAAAAATTTCAAAGTCTTTATGGGAAAAATTTATAAGCAAAACAAGCCAATGCGGGATTGTGTATAAAAAGTGATTGACACGCCCGATAAATGTCAAATGAGTTGACTGAACAAGCAAGGCAGCGGCTGTCGCCCTATGGGGAAAAACTTCAATCCCCCTGCCTTTCGCGTTACAATACGCGCTTACTTTTTTACACAGAAAAACACACCATGAAAGCCAGCCAATTTTTCATTTCCACCCTGAAAGAAGCCCCCGCCGAAGCCGCGCTTGCCAGCCACAAGCTGATGATTCGCGCCGGTCTGATTAAAGCCAATGCATCCGGCCTTTATACTTGGATGCCGATGGGGCTGCGCGTGTTGCGCAAAGTCGAAAACGTCGTGCGCGAAGAAATGGCGCGCGCGGGCAGCGTGGAGTTGCTGATGCCGGTGGTGCAGCCTGCCGAGCTGTGGCAGGAATCCGGCCGCTGGGAATTTTACGGTAAAGAACTGCTGCGCCTGAAAGACCGCCACGAACGCGATTTCTGCATGGGTCCGACCTGCGAGGAAGTCATCGCCGACATCGTGCGCAAAGAAATCAACAGCTACAAACAGCTGCCGAAAAACTTTTACCACATCCAAACCAAATTCCGCGATGAAGTGCGCCCGCGCTTTGGCGTCATGCGCGCGCGCGAGTTCGTCATGAAAGATGCTTATTCCTTCCATGCCGACTACGCCTCGCTTCAGACGACCTATGATGCCATGTACGACGCTTACTGCCGCATCTTCACCCGTCTGGGCTTGGAGTTCCGTCCCGTCGCCGCAGACACCGGCAGCATCGGCGGCACCGGTTCGCACGAGTTTCAAGTGTTGGCGGAAAGCGGCGAAGATGTGATTGCATACAGCGACACTTCCGATTACGCCGCCAATGTCGAGCTGGCACCGACCTTGCCGCTCAAAGGCGAACGCGCGGCCGCTCAGGCAGAGCTGGCCAAAGTGCACACGCCGAACGTCAAAACCATTGATTCATTGGTTGACTTCCTCAGCATTCCGATTGAAAAAACACTGAAATCCATCGTGGTCGAAGGCGAAAACGAAGGCGAAATCGTCTTATTGCTGTTGCGCGGCGACCATGAGTTCAACGACATCAAAGCCGAAAAACTCGCAGGCGTGAAATCGCCGCTGACCATGGCAGCCCCTGCCGCCATCCGTGCGCAGTTCGGCGCAAACGGCGGCTCGCTCGGCCCTGTCGGCTTCACAGGCAAAGTCTATGCCGATTTCGCCACCGAGAAAGGCGCGGACTGGGTTATCGGCGCGAACGAAGACGACTACCACTATACCGGCTTCAACTTCGGCCGCGACGCCGCCGAGCCTGAGTTTGTCGATTTGCGCAACGTCGTCGAAGGCGACGAAAGCCCCGACGGACAAGGTCGTCTGAAACTGGCGCGCGGCATCGAAGTCGGACACGTTTTCCAATTGCGCGACAAATACACCCAAGCCATGAACGTGAGCTTCCTCGACAACAACGGCAAATCGCAAATCATGGAAATGGGCTGCTACGGCATCGGCATCACCCGCGTCGTTGCCGCCGCCATCGAGCAGAACAACGACGAAAAAGGCATCATCTGGACCAAAGCGATGGCGCCGTTTGAAGTCGTTATCGTGCCGATGAACTACAAAAAATCAGATGCCGTGCGCGAAGCCGCCGACAAAATCTACGCCGAACTGCTGGCCGCAGACGCAGACGTCCTCCTCGACGACCGCGACGAACGCGCAGGCGTGCTGCTGAACGACTCCGAGCTTCTGGGCATCCCACACCGCATCGTCATCGGCGACCGCGCCCTGAAAGAAGGCAATGTCGAATACGCCGAACGCCGCGACAATCAGGCACAAACCGTGGGCTTGAATGAAATCGCCGGCAAAGTATTGGCTGCATTGAAGGACTGATGACGGTTTAAGCCGAATGCAGATGAAAGAAGGTCGTCTGAAAACTGGAAACAGGTTTCAGACGACCTTCTTTATTGTGAAATCAGAGGATTAACGGATGAATGCTTTGCCTTTAGCAAACATACTTAACTTTAAATCCAGCATGTCATCAAATTCCGTCATTCCCGCGCAGGCGGGAATCCATCGTCAAACCTGATAAACCTTGATTTGAAAAACAGTTTCTGAATTTCAAAAATGGATTCCCGCCTGCGCGGGAATGACGGCAACTGGTAAGTTGCGTATCAAAAATAAAGTCTTTCAGCTCTATTTCTGAACGAATCCGTATTCAATCGGACAACTGCCGTTTCAAAAACCAATCGCCGAACGGCCAGTCCACGCTGTCGAGCAGGTTTTTGGTAATCAGCCCCAGCTCGGTATCGCCTTCGATTTGCAGTTTACGGTTGAAAAACAAAGTATCCGGGTCTTCCTCGCGCATCATCATGCGCATAAAGTCGATGCCGTTGGCGGCAAGGCGCAAATCGGGCGTGCCGAAGAAGTTCGCATCGATGAATTTTTCGGCATTGGCGGTGAAACGCACCTTGATGCCCGCGTCCAATACGTCGATTTCGAATTTTTTGCCGTCAAACAGGCTCATGTCGGCGGGCAGCAATCCGCGTTTGAGCATAGTGTTGAGGGCAAAAACCAAAGCGAAACGCGGCGGCCTGCCCGGTAATTTACCACCGATTTTTCCCGCCCATGCGGGCAATACGATTTCAGGCAACGCCATAATATTCCTCCTTCACGGCTTCGATACCCGGCTGGCCGTGCCAATAGCCGTCCACCAGCGTGCCGGTGGTCAGTCTTTCCAATTCGGGCAGCGCGTCCGCCAAGGCGGTTTTGCCGTCCAATACGTCGCGGTGGATACGGACGATTTCCGCCATGCCGTGCATTTGCGGCGACAGGCGCAGCATGTTCACGCCGATTTGCCGCAAATCTTCATGGTGCGGCAGCAGGTTTTGGCAGCCGTAAGACATGGTTTGGATGCCGTTAATGGTTAAAAACGGTTTTCCTTCGCGGGTATTCATATCCATGCCTTGCTCGTAATCTAAGCAGCGGAATTCGCAGCCGTCTTTGTTCAGGTTGTAATGTCGCGCGGTAAAGCAGCGCGACGAATAAGCAAGCGGCATTTTGCCCCAAGCAAACAATTCCGTTTCGATGCCGTCTGAAGCCTTGATGATTTCGGCAACTTTGTCGCGGCTCAACTCGGACGGCGCAATCCAGCGGTATGCGCCCAGTTTTTGGAACAGCGCCAGCGTGCTTTCGTTGTAAATATTCAGGCTGGCGCCGGCGACAAACGGAATGCCGTGTTCGCGCGCCAGCTTGACCGCGCCCATGTCGTTGGCTTCGACTTTGAATTTGTCCTGCCCTGTGATTTTGCGCAGGCGTTTCAAATCGGATTCGCTTTCCAGCAGCACCTGCGACGACAAAATAATTTCCTTGCCGCTTTCCGCCAAATCTTCCGCCAGGCTGACCCAGTCGGCAAAACGCATTTTCTGGCGGCGCGAACACACCACTTCGCCTAAATAAATGGTATCCACCGGCGCATCCAGCATGGCGGCGTAAAATTCCAGCAGCGCTTCCTTCTGCCAGAAAAACAAAACCGGCCCCAATGATAGTTTCATCGGATTCATTTTCCCTCCCCCTTATTTCCACGGACGGCTGTATGCGCCCAAGGTCGTCTGATGCCCTTCCGAAACCTTGCTCAGCGCGTTGTTCCACACCGGATTGACTTTGAAATGCGCCGGATCGGCAGCGGCCGCGTCCAAAGCCTGCCGCAGCGATTTGGTTACCTGCGCCGTGTACATCGGGCTGCGCTGGCGGCCTTCGATTTTGATGGCGGACACACCGATTTTGATGAGTTCGGGCAGCATTTCCAAAACGTTCAGGCTGGTCGGCTCTTCCAGCGCGTAATAGGTTTCATCATTGACTTCAAAACGGCCTTTGCACAAGGTCGGATAGCCTGCCGGTTCGTCCGGTTTGTACTGGTCGATTAGCACCTGATTCAGCCGCACGTTCATACGGTCGGGCAACTGCTCCCAGCGTACGGCTTTGGCAGGCGAACACACGCCCTGCATATTCGGCGATTCACCCGTCGCATAACTCGACAAAATGCAGCGCCCTTCCACCATCACACACAAACTGCCGAAACCGAACACTTCGATTTCTACATCCGTATTGTCAATCACATGCTTGACCTGATCGACCGTTAAAACGCGCGGCAGCACGGCACGGCGGACTCCGAACAGTTCCTTCATCATATTGATGGCTTCGTAATTGGTCGCCGACCCCTGCACCGACATGTGCAGCCTCAAATTAGGATGACGCTCGGCGGCGTAAGCCATAATCGCAGGGTCGGCGACGATTATCGCGTCCGCACCCAGTTGCACTGCCGTATCGACAGCCCGATGCCACCGCTCGATTTGCCCCGCCTGGGCAAAAGTATTGATGGCCATCAGCACATTACGGCCGCGCGCATGGGCGTAAGCCACCCCTTCCTGCGCCGACTTCATATCGAAATTCAGTCCCGGAAAATTGCGCGCATTCGTCGCATCTTTCAGCCCCATGTACACCGTGTCCGCGCCATTGTCCACCGCCGTCTTCAAAGCGGGCAGATTACCGGCGGGACAAACCAACTCAGGGATTTTCGGCATTTTGCGTTCCTCGACTCTTGTAGTTTGTTATTCGAAAATCAATATCTAGTATGATTTCGGGTATTTTAGAGATTTGAACACAAGATATTATGATTTAAATCAATTGTGAAATCAGGTTTGGATAACGTATGTTTTAGTTAACATAATTTAACTATGTTAAATATCAATCTAATCAGCGGGTTATCTTTTCCAATTTGATAATATGAGATTAGTTATTATCTATTAAATTTATAGATTTTTACAATAAAAGGTCGTCTGAAACAGGTTTCAGACGACCTTTTATGTACTCAACGCGAATAATCGCACCTAGGGCTAAAATTATTCATTCGCAGCCCCAAACTGCCTATCTCCTCCATTCACTCCAACAGTCCATAATGGTACGCGGATGATTTTGAACCAGTTGTTTATAAAAAATAGCGAATCCGTCGGCTTTGGGATAAAAATGATAAGCAACTTGACTTCCATCCGCTCTAAACTCCAGCCGCCAAACATGAGTACCGAAAAGGGCCATCATCGTCCTACTCAAATAAATCAAATCTTGAAGAGGATGACGTGCTTTGATTTCACTGCCTTCACAAATGAAAATCTCGTTTTTGCCAAAATAAATCCGTTCGTTATCCAATAAATTACCGAGACTGATGCAGATGAGCGGTTCGTTTTCCCAAATGATTTCAGGCGCTGGCCGTACTCTGCGGGCAATCAGGATGAAAATGAAGCATCCGACTAAAAATATAAAAATGTATGCCATAGCTGATAAACTGAATAAATGATGATGAAACGCGGATAATCATATGGCAAATTTGCGTATTGGAAAACTCATTATCAATATCTTAATATTGTCTTGAGTGATCAGCCTTGCCGACAAATTTCTCTTATAGTGGATTAAATTAAACCAGGACGGCGTTACCTCGCCTTAGCTCAAAGAGAACGATTCTCTAAGGTGCTGAAGCACCAAGTGAATCGGTTCCGTACTATCTGCACTGTATCTGCGTTCGTCGCCTTGTCCTGATTTAAATTTAATCCACATAATGAGCCAAATAAATAAAAATAAGAATTGATTGCATTTATATTTTGAACTAAGATAGCCCATATTTCACACCTCGTCTGAAACGACCATGCGCTACCATTTCCCGATTTCCGTCGATATGTACGACTTTCTGACCACAGGCCGATTTGATTATCTGGAGATCGGGCAGACGGCGGAGATGATCCTGCAAATGTTCCCTGCACCCGAATGCGTGCCCAAAGGGCTTTTGGTAAAAAAGGGGTGGAATATTTGGCTCTACGGCGATATCGAATTGCATTTTTCAGACGACCGCCTAACTCAAATCCGAGCGGACTTCCAACCCGGCACCTCGCTGAACGGCGGGCGTTGGTTAAGCTTAAATCCTTGGTTTTTCAGGCACGCGGACAAGCTTGATTTGTATTCCGCCATTGCCAAACTCGTACAACACCATATCGACTTCATCAAAATCGATACGCCTTCCGCCCTGATTTTGCGTTTGCAAAGCGGCGTAGAGCTGATGTTTGAAAAGTGCAATGGGCAGCGTCTGTTCGCCTTTTGCAAACAAAAGACCACCCTACCCCAATGGGCGCATGAAACGGCGTAGGTTCGAGCCATCGGGCAAATCTGCAAAGTCTGTTTGTTTTCTCTGATAAAAGGTCGTCTGAAAACCAAATGCCGTTTCAGACGACCTTCCCCTATCGTTTTCCGCTAAAATACCCGTCTCTTTTTTCTTCACAACCGTCTTCAATGTCCCAGCGCAAAATCATCCATATCGACATGGACGCGTTCTACGCATCGGTAGAACTGCGCGAGCAGCCGCATTTGAAAGGGCTGCCCGTGGTCGTCGCATGGGAGGGCGCGCGTTCGGTGATTTGCGCCGCATCGTATGAGGCGCGGCAGTTCGGGCTGCATTCCGCGATGTCGGTGGCGACGGCGAAAAGGCTGTGTCCGCAAGCGGTGTATGTGCCGCCGCATTTTGATTTGTACCGTCAGGTTTCCGCGCAGATTCATGCCGTATTCAGGCGTTATACTGATTTAATTGAACCCCTGTCGCTGGACGAAGCCTATCTTGACGTGACCCATAATTTCAAAAACATCCCTTACGCCAGCGAAGTTGCCAAAGAAATCCGCGCCGCCATTTTTGCAGAAACCGGCCTGACCGCTTCCGCAGGCATCGCGCCGAACAAATTTCTAGCGAAAATCGCGTCGGACTGGCGCAAGCCGAACGGGCAATTCGTCCTGCCGCCGCACAAAGTCATGGCTTTTTTGGAAACCCTGCCCTTGGGCAAAATCCCCGGCGTGGGCAAAGTCACGCTGAAAAAAATGCAGTCGCTGGGCATGCAGACGGCGGGCGATTTGCGCCGTTTCGAGCGCGGCGAACTGTTAAACCATTTCGGACGCTACGGCTACCGCCTTTATGATTTGGCACGCGGTACGGACGAACGCCCCGTCAAAGCCGAACGCGAGCGCCTCCAAATCTCCACCGAAATCACCCTGCCCGAAGACCTGTCGCTCGAACAGGCAGCCGGACACCTGCCCCACCTTGCCGAAGACCTGTGGCGGCAAATCACGCGCAAAAACGTCGAAGCCAAAGGCGTAACCCTCAAGCTGAAAACCCATGATTTCCGCATCATCACCCGCTCCCTGACCTACTCTTCCGTCCTGCCCGACACCGACGCCCTGCTTTGCGCCGCGCAAACCCTGATGCAGCGCGTGCCGCCCCAGCGCGAAGACGCTTTCCGTCTCATCGGCATAGGCGTGAACCACCTCGTACCGAAAGACCAGCAGCAATCGCTTTGGTTATAAAGAAATAGAAAAGCATTCTTTCCCCTTCGCGCGAGACCGCCCGACAATAATGTTCCGTACAAACTTTCAGACGACCCCTTTTGCCGCAAGAGGGGTCGTCTGAAAACAAAAACCAAGGAACAAGCTAACCATGTCCCTCTTCCGTCCCCAGCTTTGGCGCATCCCGACGACAGGCGAAGTCGAACGGCGCCGGCTGCCCGAGTTGACCGCCACGCTCGAAACCCGCCTCAAACACATCGCCCGCCGTTATCCGCAAGCCGTTTTCGCCTCCAGCCTTGCCGTCGAAGACATGATCATTACCGACGCCATCTGCCGCCTGAAACTCCCCCTGCGCATCATCACCCTCGACACCGGCAAGCTCAATCCCGAAACCGCCGCCCTGATTACCGCCGTCAACGTCCGCTACCAAACCGAGCTGGAAGTTTTCCACCCCGACCCCGAAAGCGCGCGGCAGTTTGAGCAGGAATTCGGCGCAACCGCTATGTACGACAGCGTCGAGCTGCGCCGCCGTTGCTGCCACATCCGCAAAATCGAGCCGCTCAACCGCGCCCTGAAAAACGCCCCCGCCTGGCTGACCGGACAACGCCGCAGCCAATCGGCAACCCGCAGCGAATTGGATTTCGAAGAAACCGATCACAACCGCAACATCGCCAAGTTTAACCCCATTTTCGACTGGGAAGAAAACGACGTCTGGGCATACGCACAAGCCTACGACGTCCTGCTCAATGCCTTGTATTTCCAAGGCTACCCGAGCATAGGCTGCGAACCCTGCACCCGCCCCGTCAAAGCAGACGAAGACATCCGCGCCGGACGCTGGTGGTGGGAAAGCAAGGACAGCAAAGAATGCGGCCTGCACAAATAACCCTTGTCAGGCAAGGCAAAAGGTCGTCTGAAAAACCGAAATCAGGTTTTCAGACGACCTTTTTCACGATTCGGCATTTCTTAAATTTTTAAGGGGTGAAAAATAGGCATTTTCTATTTCAAATTATTATCAATTTTCAAAACGACAATATCGTTTTTTAAAAAATGAATTCGCCTTAACTTCATAGCCTTAACAGAATTAACCCAAGAAGGCTTGACCTAATGATTTAATATGGCTATGGTTAAATAAAAAATAACAATAATCTACATACGCACCGCAATGCTTTTTCCCCTCCTCCTCACAGAAAGGATATTGCAATGCCCTGCTTGAACCTCACGCTGCCTCGCCTGACTGTTTTCCTGCTGTCCACCTTCGCAGCATTCTCCGCCGCCGCACATGGAAACCACACCCATTGGGGCTACACCGGACACGACTCCCCCGAAAGCTGGGGCAATCTGTCTGAAGAGTTCCGTTTGTGTTCCACAGGCAAAAACCAATCCCCCGTCAACATCACCGAAACCGTCTCCGGCAGACTGCCTGCCATCAAAGTCAATTACAAACCGAGCGCGGTTGACGTGGAAAACAACGGCCACACCATCCAAGTCAACTATCCCGAAGGCGGCAACACCCTGACCGTGAACAGCCGCACCTACACCCTGAAACAATTCCATTTCCACGTCCCCAGTGAAAACCAAATCAAAGGCCGCACCTTCCCGATGGAAGCCCACTTCGTCCACCTAGACGAAAACCGCCAGCCTTTGGTATTGGCAGTATTGTACGAAGCCGGCAAGACCAACGACCGCCTCGCACCTATATGGAACGTGATGCCGATGAAAGAAGGAAAGGTAAACCTCGACAAAGCCTTCGACGCCGGCACCCTGCTGCCGAAACGGCTGAATTACTACCGCTTTGCCGGTTCGCTGACCACGCCGCCGTGCAGCGAAGGCGTATCGTGGCTGGTATTGAAAACCTACGACCACATCGACCAGGCGCAGGCAGAAAAATTCACCCGCGCCATCGGTTCGCACAACAGCCGCCCCGTCCAGCCGCTTAACGCGCGTGTTGTCATCGAATAAACAGTAACTCCGTAAACAAAAAGGTCGTCTGAAAAACCAAATTTAGGTTTCAGACGACCTTTTTACATGACGGTCTAAGGTTTCAGAACACCGAATCCACCGTATATCCGAAGGAAGAATCGCAATGCAGTATCAATCATCAGGATGAAACCTTGCTGCTTCGCGTTCTTTCATAGCAGTTTCCTTATCCTTCAATTTTGCTCCCAAGCCCAAGCGTTTTTCATATTCCGATTGCGGCGTGCCGTCCTCCTGCATACCAAATGCGCTGGCATTTACCCAAAGCGCAAGGACGGCAACTACGAAAGCAAAAAATCCTACGATATACCAAAACATTTCTTTTCCTATCATGGGTCAACAAACGGGAAGAAGACAGATTTCCCGTTTGACCGGCAGCTTGCTGCGGTTTGTGAAGGCAAAAATGTATCACAAATCCGGTCCGGTATAAATTGCCGATTTGCCCTGCGATACTTCGTGCAAACCTTATCTCAATCGGCATTGCACACTAATGCTTTTACCAATCAGACGGTTATACAAATATAGTGGCTTAACTTTAAACCAGGACGGCGTTACCTCGCCTAACTTTAAACCAGTACGGCGTTGCCTCGCCTTGCTGTACTATTTGTACTGTATCTGCGGCTTTCGCCTTGTCCTGATTTAAAGTTAATCCACTATAAAAGCCGGTCTTTCCGCTCAGAGGTCGTCTGAAAATCCATATCTGCATTTCAGACGACCTAACGTCGGTATCCGAAAGCCTAACGGAACAAATCCAATGCCTTGACGAACACCATCACCACGCCGTAAGCCAGCGGGACGCCGACCAACGTCCAACGCCACCAAACCGAAAAACCGCCTGCCGCGACTTTTTCCTGCAACAAGTAGGCATCGGAAACAGCAGTTTCGTCATCGGGATTGCCGCTGTGTGCCGCTGTTTTGATGTCGGTTTCGTGGTGTTTTTCATGAACCGATCTGACGGCAAGGTTGCACAGCAAACCGACAATCAACAATCCCGCCATGATGTACATGGTAACGCCGTATGCCTGCGCGGCGGGAACACCGCTGTCGATTTGGCTTTGGCGGATGTAGTTCACCAAAACCGGACCGATCACGGCAGCGGTTGACCACGCCAGCAAAATACGTCCGTGAATCGCGCCGACCTGATAAGTGCCGAACAAGTCTTTCAAATAAGCCGGAATCGCGGCAAAACCGCCGCCATACATGGAAATGATGACGCAAAATCCAATAATAAACAAAGCCTTGTTTCCACTCTCGCCAATGGACGGAACGGCAAAATACAGCAGCGAACCGAGTACGAAAAAGATGGTGTAGGTATTTTTACGTCCGAGTTTGTCGGAAACGCTGGACCATAAAAACCGTCCGCCCATATTGAACAGGCTCAAAAGGCTGACGAAACCTGCCGCCGCCCCCGCGCCGATTGCCGCTTGTTTGCCGACCGACGCCTCTGAAAACAGCTCCTGAATCATGACCGAAGCCTGCCCCAAAACGCCGATACCGGCAGTTACATTCAGGCATAACACCCAAAACAACAGCCAAAATTGCGGCGTTTTCATCGCTTGGGAAACATTGACATGATTGCTGCTGACCAGCTTGTTTTTCACTTTCGGCGCGACATAGCCTTCAGGTTTCCAACCCTCCGCCGGCACGCGGATGGTGAAGGCGCCGAACATCATCAACACAAGGTAAAACAGCCCCAACACGACAAAAGTCGGTGCGACGCCAACCGATACGTCGTCTGAAAACGCATTCATCAACGATACGGACAACGGCGAAGCAAGCATCGCACCGCCGCCGAACCCCATAATCGCCAAACCCGTCGCCATGCCCGGTTTGTCGGGAAACCACTTCATCAAAGTGGACACAGGCCCGATATAGCCCAACCCCAAGCCTATACCGCCGATCACGCCGTTGCCCAAATAGAGGAGAAACAAATTATGCGTGCTGACGCCGAGTGCCGACACAAAAAAGCCCAAGCTGAAACAGCACGCCGCAACAAACATCGCCTTGCGCGGGCCGACACGCTCCATCCAAGTGCCGAACAAAGCAGCAGACGCGCCCAACATAGCCAGCGCGATACTGAAAATCCAGCCCACAGTCGTCAGCTTCCAATCCCCGGCAGCCGATTCGGTAATGCCGATAAGCTTGGTCAGCGGCGCGTTAAACACGGAATACGCATAAATCTGCCCGATGGCAAGATGCACCGCCAAAGCGGCAGGCGGCACCAGCCAACGGTTGAAACCCGGCTTGGCAATCGTTGCCTCACGGTCTAAAAATTTCATAAAAGCCTCTTGATGTCGAATGAAAAACAGCGTTCTCCGCGAGGAAAACGCCTTAAATTGTTGACAATATTGTACCACGCTTCCGCATGGGCTTTACTCCGCTTAACATGAGTTTTTTGAGTAAGAAAGAGAAAAATCATTCATAAATGACGATATTTGAAGATGGTTTGATGATATCCGTATCTCAGATAAAAGGTCGTCTGAAAATTGGTTTTCAGACGACCTTTTATGTTGAATGACAGAATAAGCGGCAATGGCTTCGAAAGAGAACTGATGAAATAGTAATATTCAGCTGTTAGACGTTGGCTTAGTATCAAAATATCTATAAGGGTAAGAAGAGAATAAATTATCATGTATCGAATTTACTGTATCTTCAAATTGTTTTTGGCTGATTTTGTCTATTATGCCATTATTTAAATCAAGATATCTCTCTAACTCACGGTATAAAAGGGATAATTGTAGAAATTCTAAAAAATTTATTCTCAAACTCATGAAATTATCTATTTGATAATCCCCTGAATCATGATCATAAAAGAAGATTGAGCCATCCAGTTTATTTATGAACCAACCATCTCCTTGTCCTGAATAGCCAATCATCCAGAATACCTTACTACATTCAGAATAATTATTTTCTAAATATCTATTTTCCTTTAAGGAATCTTCATATCCATATATGATTACATCAGGAGTAATTTCCATACCTTTAAATCGAACCAAAAATGATAAATATGACCCGTTTAAGTTAGGCAATTTCCCTAAATTAGTGACAATATTCGCCCGAATTTCAAAATTACTAAAAATGTCTCTATCTGTTTTTAGGCTAAACATAAATATTTCTTCTTTACCTAATTGTTATTGAAATAAATTATAGGGATACATATTAACCAATCGACCTTTTACCGTTTACCAAATTTTATTGCTGGATTTCAAATATCGGTTGTCGTCAAAAGTATTAATCCATTGCGGTCTGAGTGCGATAAAAATGGCGGTAGTGATGCCGCTGAGAAAAGCTTCCGCCCAGGAGATCAGGATGAAAATAGGAAAGGCGGTGGTCCAAAGTACGGAGGTTGGGAAGGCATGGCTGATATCCAAAATGCTGACCAGTACCAGTCCGGTCAGCATCATGCCTACGGCGGACGAAATGAAGCCGTTGACAAAAATGAAGATAAAAATATTCGCGGGAAGACGGCTGACCAAGCGGCAAGAGAGCTGATTGACGATAAGCGGCGGTAAGAGCAAGGCGAGGGCGTTGACGGGATAGGCGTATCCGTCGCCGCCGTTGAACAATAAAAGATAAGGAAGAAGCAAAGCCGAACCCAGCCATAATGCGGCGGGTGCGCCAATCATCAGGGCAACCAAATTCATGGCAAGCAGGTGGTAGCTCATTTGCGCGAGCTGCCCTTCGTCAGTCATTGCATTCAGGCACCATGCGGTCGTCAGTATCAGGGCGGAGAGGATGAAGGCAGAATGGTGCTTCTGCATGGTTCGCCATGCCGGACGCGCGCAAGCGAGAAGCAGAGTAGACAACAGCAGCCAAGCGGCGATTAAAATCGAACTGGAAAACCATGCGGCTTGAAAATTCATACGAAACCAGACCGAGGGTAAATATTCAGACGACCTGCATTATACCCCGCAGACGAAATTCGCTGCGGACTTGTTTTGTTTAGTGCTGAAACACGCTAAAATAACGACCTTTGCCGTTTATTTCAAGGGAAACAGCGAATGTTTTGGACAGTGCTGATTATCATTTTATTGTGTGCCATTTGCGGCGTATTTTGGCTGCACAGAAAACAAGAACGTGAGTGGCAGCACGAATTGGCGCGCTTAGAGCGCGGCATGCAAGAGGGCAAATATATTCCTAACGGTCAGGATGCTGATTCTCCACATCAATTTTCAGAAGATGCCAAAGCGGCATACGGAAAAACCATCGCACGCCTGCGCCTGATGGCGGCGCGTTACACTCCGCAGCAAGAGCAATTATCCGAGCAACCGGCAAACACTGAAAACGAAGAATCTGAAACCGGTATGGAAGACATAGCGGATTTCTTCGAAAGCCAAGAAGCAAAACACGAATATCATCAAGATGCCGATATTGAAAGGTCGTCTGAAAATCCGTCGGCAGAACAAGTCCCCCAAGCCGAGCCGCCTCAACAACACGCTGCCGAAAGGAAAGATACGCCGTATATCGTTCCTTTTGTCGAAACCGAAGAGCCTGAATATATTCCCCGTATCGTTAAAGACGAAGGCTTTGAAGAAATCACTTTGGAAGAGGCAACCCGTTCGCTCAATGAAGCGGCGTTACAGGAATGGGAAGAGCAGCAGACCGTCAGCCATCCTGCAGGCGACCGGAATAACGATGACGGGGAAATCCAACCCATCCGCGCATCGGTAACACCGATGAAAGGTTTGCAGATTATCGATTTCAACGATCCCGTACTGCGCCGGACCCGCGAGCGCGTCATGGCGGGCGTCAATGGCATCCAAATCCCCAAAGCCAGTGCGCCACATATCGAAACCGTGCAAACCGCATTGCGCACGGCCGAGCGCGAAGCCATTTTGCCTGTCGTTGACAATCTGGATAGCCGTGCAGAGATTGATGTGACGGACATTCAGAACACATTGGCTCGAAGTACGGCAGCACGCCAGCGCCTTGCCGCCGCTGTTGCGCCTGTGCGCGATTTCCAGCCGCAAATCATTCAAAACGATGAAATTTTGGCAAACCTGATTCCTGCAAGCCGCCGACGGACGGTTCGCCACGCTGAAGCGGCGGCGGAAAAACTGGCGCGCAAGCAGCAATCTGCTGCCGCGCAGGTGAAATTGTCGGAAGAAGCCGATCTGCGACCTGAGCAAACGGTTGAGCGTTCCGTCACACGCAAACCACTGTTCCCGCCTAAAACGCTTCGCACCGAACCTGTCGCTCCGCCAAAAGAAAAAGCAGTCTATATTTCAAGACAGCCCGCCCCTACCGCAACCGTAGTCGAGCCGCCCGAAGTACCGACCGTTACCCCGACGCCAATCGATATCCCGACACCGCCGAGCTTTACGCCGCCACCTGTTGCCCCGGAAATCGTCGATCCTCCGGTAGCGCGCCCCGCTTGGGAAATCCCTGCTTTCCATTCTGAAGTCAATGCGCATGTCAGCGATAATCCTGTCCGCTCGATTCATGATTACTTAATCAGTGAATCCGAAACGGAGGATGAAGTCGCAGGCGGAAATGTACAGAGAAATGCTGAAACCGAATCCGCCCATACGGAAGATACGGAAATTTCTGCCTTTGAACATCATCAGCCGATACATCATGCCGATCTTGCGACGGGTTATGCTGTCGATGATGCTGATGCAGATTCAGAAGAAGAGACCGGGGCGTTTTACAAGTTTTCAGACGACCTGAAGTACCCATTACCAACCACAGACTTGCTCCTTCCGCCCCAATTCGACCCTGCCGCTACGCAAACCGAAGAAGAATTGTTAAACAACAGCATCACCATCGAAGAAAAGCTGGCGGAATTCAAGGTCAAAGTCAAAGTCGTGGACTCCTATTCCGGTCCGGTGATTACGCGTTACGAAATCGAACCTGATGTCGGCGTGCGCGGCAATTCGGTCATAAACCTCGAAAAAGACCTCGCCCGTTCGCTCGGTGTTGCCTCTATCCGCGTCGTCGAAACCATACCCGGCAAAACCTGCATGGGCTTGGAGCTGCCGAACCCGAAACGCCAAATGATACGCCTGAGCGAAATCTTCAATTCGCCCGCGTTTGCCGAATCCAAATCCAAGCTGACGCTCGCGCTTGGTCAGGACATTACCGGTCAGCCCGTCGTTACCGACTTGGGCAAAGCACCGCATTTGCTGGTTGCCGGTACGACCGGTTCGGGTAAATCGGTCGGCGTTAATGCCATGATTTTATCTATGCTCTTCAAAGCGACGCCTGAAGACGTGCGCATGATTATGATTGACCCGAAAATGCTGGAATTGAGCATTTACGAAGGCATTCCACACCTGCTCGCACCTGTCGTTACCGATATGAAGCTGGCGGCCAATGCGCTCAACTGGTGCGTCAACGAAATGGAAAAACGCTATCGTTTGATGAGTCATGTAGGCGTTCGCAACCTTGCGGGCTTCAATCAAAAAATCATGGAAGCTGCCGCACAAGGCATGAAAATTGCCAACCCGTTCAGCCTGACGCCCGACGATCCCGAACCTTTGGAAAAACTGCCGTTTATCGTAGTCGTGGTTGACGAGTTTGCCGATTTGATGATGACCGCAGGCAAGAAAATCGAAGAACTGATTGCCCGCCTTGCCCAAAAAGCCCGCGCGGCAGGTATTCATTTAATTCTTGCCACACAGCGTCCAAGCGTCGATGTCATCACAGGTCTGATTAAAGCCAACATCCCGACACGCATCGCCTTCCAAGTATCCAGCAAAATCGACAGCCGTACAATTCTCGACCAAATGGGCGCAGAAAACCTGCTCGGACAAGGCGATATGCTGTTCCTGCCGCCCGGTACAGGCTATCCGCAACGTGTCCACGGTGCATTCGCTTCAGACGACGAAGTACACCGCGTAGTCGAATATTTGAAACAATTCGGCGAACCCGATTACATCGACGATATTCTGATGAGCGGCACAACCGACGATCTGCCGGGTATCAGCCGCAGCAGCGACAGCGAAGTTGATCCGATGTATGACGAAGCCGTCTCCGTCGTTCTGAAAACGCGCAAAGCCAGCATTTCCGGTATCCAACGCCAATTACGCATCGGCTACAACCGCGCCGCCCGCCTGATTGACCAAATGGAAGCAGACGGCATCGTTTCGCCTGCCGAAACCAACGGCAACCGTACCGTTTTGGCGCAAAGCAGCGAACATTTGGACTAAAGCCACACCAGAGCAGGGAAAAAGCCGATTGCCGTTGCAGTTTCTCCTGATTTTGGTACAATACCGCCATTCATTCTTACACAGACAAGCCGCCGAGATTTAGGCGGCTTGTATTTTTATTTTCATTTTGCGGATTATATTTACCGCATTTTTTACTAGGCAAAAGCAGTCCAAACGCTTTTGCGGAGACGACAAACCATGCAAAAAATTCCATTGACCGTACGCGGCGCAGAATTGCTCAAACAAGAATTGCAACGCCTCAAAAGCGTCGCCCGTCCCGAAATCATCGAAGCCATCGCCGAAGCCCGTTCGCACGGCGACTTGTCCGAAAACGCCGAATACGAGGCCGCCAAAGAAAAACAAGGCTTTATCGAAGGACGTATTTCCGAGTTGGAACACAAATTGTCCATGGCGCACATCATCAATCCCGCTGAAATCCACGCAGAAGGCAAAATCGTCTTCGGCACGACCGTAACGCTGGAAGATTTGGAAACCGAAGAACACGTTACCTATCAAATCGTCGGCGAAGACGAAGCAGACATCAAAGAAGGCAAAATCTACGTCGGCTCCCCCATTGCCCGCGCCTTAATCGGCAAAGAGGAAGGCGATGTAGCCGAAGTACAAGCCCCAGGTGGCGTTCGCGAATACGACATTATTTCGGTTCAATATATCTGATTGCCCCGAATTGCCTTGATATAAAGAGAACAGAGGTCGTCTGAAAACCAAGAAAAATGGTTTTCAGACGACCCTTCTTACAGGGTTCTCCTTGAACTAAGCCATACAAGCAAAAACAGCCGATACTTTCCCGTATCGGCTGTTTCGTTTACTGCTTCATTCATATCAAACTAATTGGTGTTTAGGCAGCTCTTTCAAAGTCAGCGGCTCTATGTACCAGATATCGCGGCAGTAGTCGGCGATGGATCGGTCGGATGAGAAGAAGCCCATGTTGGCGATGTTGATCAATGCGGATTTTCGCCATGCGGCAACATTGCGGTAGTGTTCGTCCGCTTTGTATTGCGTGTCGATGTAGCTGCGGAAATCCGCCATCAGTTGATAGAAATCGCCGTAAGGTTGCAGGACGTCGTTGTAGCGGTTCGGCTCTTCGGGGGAAAATGTACCGCTGCTGATTTGGTTGACGACGCGGCGCAGGTCGTGATCGCGTTCGATGTAGCCCAGCGGGTCGTAGCCGTTGCGGCGGAGTTCTTCCACTTGTTCGACGGTGTTGCCGAAGATAAAGCAGTTGTCCGCGCCGACTTTTTCCAGAATTTCGACGTTTGCGCCGTCCAGCGTACCCATGCAAAGCGCGCCATTGAGGGCGAACTTCATGTTGCTGGTACCCGATGCCTCCGTTCCTGCCAATGAGATTTGTTCGTGCAAATCGGCGGCGGGGATGATGATTTGGGCGAGGCTGACGCTGTAATTCGGGATATAGACGACTTTAATCAGGTCGCGAATGCGTTCGTCGTTGTTGATGGTTTTCGCTACGTCGTTAATCAGGCGGATGATTTTTTTCGCCATGTAGTAGGCGGATGCGGCTTTACCGGCAAAGATGAAGACGCGCGGCTGCCAGTCGAAATCCGGGTTTTCCAGGATTTTGTTGTAGCGGTCGACGATGTGCATCACGTTCAGCGCCTGGCGTTTGTATTCGTGGATGCGTTTGATTTGGATGTCAAACAGCGCGTCTGTGTTGACCTTGATGCCCAATTCGGTTTCGATGTATTTGGCGAGGCGTTCTTTGGCGGCTTTTTTCACTGCGCCGAATTCTGCCTGCACGCTTGCATCGTCAACTTTTTCGTTGAGCTTGGTCAGATTGTCCAAATGCAGGCGCCAGTCTTGTTCGCCCAAGTGTTTGTCGAGGAAACGGGTCAGCTCGGGGTTGGCGATGTTGATCCAGCGGCGCGGGGTTACGCCGTTGGTTACGTTGGTGAAGCGTTCGGGGAACACTTTGGCAAAGTCGGCGAATATGGAAGTGGTCATCAGGTCGGAGTGGATTTTCGCCACGCCGTTGACTTTGTGCGAACCGATAACCGCCAGCCATGCCATGCGGACACGGCGGCCGTTGTTCTCATCGATGATGGACACGCGGCGGACGAAGTCGTCGTCAAAGTTGCCGATGGCGCGCAGGGCGTTCAGGAAGTAGGCGTTGATTTCAAAGATGATGTCCAAATGGCGCGGCAGCAGGCGGCCCATCAAATCGACCGGCCAAGTTTCCAAGGCTTCGCTCATCAGGGTGTGGTTGGTGTAAGAGAAAATCTTGCAGCACATATTCCATGCTTCGGTCCATGCGATGCCTTCTTCGTCAATCAGGATACGCATCAGCTCGGGAATCGCCAGCACGGGGTGGGTATCGTTCAGGTGGATGGCGACTTTGTCGGCAAGGTTTTTGATGCTGGGGAAACGGCATTTGTGGCGCGCCACGATGTCTTGTACGGATGCGGAAACTAGGAAATATTCCTGTTTCAGGCGCAGTTCGCGGCCGCTGTCGGTGGAGTCGTTCGGATAGAGGACGCGCGAGATGTTTTCATCGCTGTTTTGCGCGCGAACTGCGGAAGCGTAATCGCCGCGGTTGAAGTCTGCCAAATCGAAGCGGTTACCGGCGTGAGCCGTCCAAAGGCGCAACGGATTGGCGACGTCGCCGCCGTAGCCCGGGATGATTTCATCGTATGCCATCGCGGAAATTTCTTCGCTCGGATGCCATTCTTTTTTGTCACCCATATTGATGACCTGTCCGCCGAAGCTGACGGCATATTGTTTGTTCGGGCGGCCGATTTGCCATGCCAAATCTTGGTCGAGCCACAAATCGGGTTTTTCGACCTGCTGGCCGTCCACGATTTCTTGTTTGAACATACCGTATTGATAGCGGATGCCGTAGCCCATCGCGGGAATGCGCAAGGTGGCGAGCGAATCGAGGAAGCAGGCGGCCAGGCGGCCCAAACCGCCGTTGCCCAAACCGGGGTCTTGTTCCTGTTCGCAGATGTCGGCAAACTCTTTACCCAGTTGTTTGAACGCCTCTTCAAATTCGGCATAAACGCCTTCGTTAATCAAAGCGTTGACGAAGGCGCGTCCCAACAGGAATTCCATGGAAAGGTAGTAAACCATGCGTTTGCCGTTGTCGATGTGGGCGCGGCGGGTTTGCAGGAAGTCTTCGGCAATCAGGTCGCGCGCGGCGAGCATGGCGGCATTGAGCCATTGGTGTTCGGTCGCCTCTTTCGGATCGACGCCCAAAATGAAAATCAATTTATAGACGATGGACTTGCGGATGGTTTCGGCATCCGGTTTCGGCATGACGTAATCAAAACCTGAAATGGGTTGTTTTTTCTTAGCCATAATAGCCTTTCTCTGTTGGGGATGGGATGATGAAGCGGGGGAATTTGTATCTTTTGGCGGTCTGAGGTCGTCTGAAAAGCCGTATGCCTTTATGTTCCGTTAAGCAAGTCAAGCAGGTAAATTTATTACTCATCTTCGACATTATAACTGAGGCAGTTTAAATAATAGGGTTTCTTTTAAAAACATCTTATTAACGGCATATGTCATATATTCGGCGATGTATTCTTACGCTGCAAAATCCAAATACCCATATGTTCGACTGTCAGCTTGCCGTCTGCATTGTAATTAAACTTCTCAGATGGTACGCAAGAAATCTGCCAACTTCCTTGAGGCAGGTTAAATATTTGTTGGCTACGCTTGGCATTGATCAACAGCAGCCATTCATCGTCCAAAACGATCTGCATGGCTTTTGCGCCGCGGTTGTGCCAACAAAGCTCGCTCATCGGTTCGCCTTGAATATTGAGCCAGCGGACGCGCTCTTGTTTCCACCAGACATCATCGCCCAATAATTTGATTTCTTGGCGCAGGCGGATTAAATCGCGCGTATAGCCTTGCAACGCTTCGTCCGCCTGCTGCCAATCCAGCCAAGTAATCGGGTTGTCCTGACAATAGCTGTTGTTGTTCCCCTGTTGGCTGTTGCCGAACTCGTCGCCCGCCAGCAGCATGGGTGTGCCGTTGGCAAGGAACAGCGAAGCAAGCAAGGCTTTGACGGTGTAGGAGCGGTCTTCCAAAATTGCCGCATCTTCGGTTTCGCCCTCGATGCCGTGGTTGTAGCTGATGTTTTCGTTATGCCCGTCGCGGTTGTCTTCGCCGTTGGCATGGTTGTGTTTTTCGTTGTAGCTGACCAAATCGCGCAGCGTAAAACCATCGTGTGCGGTAATAAAATTGATGCTGGCGGAAGGATGGCGCCCGCTGTGGTTGAAAATATCAGACGACCCCGCCAGACGTTCGGCAAACGCACCCAAATTGCCGCTTTCCCACACCCAAAACGCGCGCATATCGTCGCGGAAACGTCCGTTCCACTCGGCAAAAGGCTGCGGGAAATTGCCCAAGTGATAGCCGCCTTCGCCGATGTCCCACGCTTCGACAATCAGTTTGCAGCGTGCCAACACGGGGTCTTGGTACACCACCTGAAAAAAACGTCCGTAAGCCTGAAAATCGGGTTCCCGCCCCAATACCGTTCCCAAGTCGAAGCGGAAACCGTCCACATGAAATGTTTCCGCCCAATAGCGCAGGCTGTCCGCCGCCCAGCGGGTTACGTCGCGGCGGACGATGTTCAGCGTATTGCCGCAGCCCGACCAGTTTTCATAGCTGCCGTCGGGCTTCAACCAATACCACAAAGCATTGTCTATGCCGCGCTGGCAAAGCATCGGGCCTTTTTCGTCCTGCTCGGCGGTATGGTTGTACACAACATCCAAAATCACTTCCAAACCTGCTTGATGCAAGGCTTTGACCGCCTGCTTCAACTCTTCCGCTGCGCATTCGGCATCGGCGGCATAAGACGGCTCGACGGCAAAATGGGAATAGGTGTTGTAGCCCCAATAATTGCTCAAGCCCATTTTTTGCAGGTGGTATTCGTCCAAATGCTGGTGTACCGGCAGCAGCTCGACGGCGGTAACGCCCAAAGTTTTCAAATAATCAATCACGCGCGGATCGGTCAGCGCTTGATACGTTCCCGCGTGTTCCAAATCGGGAAACTGCTTGGTAAAGCCTTTCACATGGGCTTCATACACTATCGTCCTGCCCCACGGATGGTTCGGACGGCGGTCGTCGCCCCAATCGAAATCATCGTCGCCCACCACCACGCTTTTAGGCGCCACCGCCGCATTGTCCCGCTCGTCTTCCGGACGAAACCATGCCATTTCCTCATCATCCTTGTAACTTGGTTTGCCGTCGATTTTTTTGGAATACGGGTCAATCAACAATTTGTTCGGATTGAAACACGATCCGCCCGGCGCATCAGCGCGTCCGTAAACACGAAAACCATACCGCTGCCCTGCCCCGACCTCCGGCACAAAGCCGTAAAACACCGACCCGCGCCGCGAAGGCATTTCCAAACGGGTTTCCCCTCCCTTGTCAAAGAGGCACAGCTCGACTTTTTCGGCATGAATGGAAAACAGCGCAAAATTCGCCCCTTCCTCAGTCAGCGACACGCCCATCGGATAAGGCGCACCTTCTTCAATGCGCCATGTTTTGGTTTTCATTTTGTTTGTCCTGATTTGATGGAGACGCTTCGGGCTGCGCTTCCGGATAGATGTTCTTTTTCTATAGTGGATTAACTTTAAACCAGGACGGCGTTACCTCGCCTTAGCTCAAAGAGAACGATTCTCTAAGGTGCTGAAGCACCAAGTGAATCGGTTCCGTACTATCTGTACTGTATCTGCGGCTTCCGCCTTGTCCTGATTTAAATTTAATCCACTATATAGTGGTGATGCTTGAATGGAAAGAGGTCGTCTGAAAAGCAAAATCCCGTTTTCAGACGACCTCTTCTAGCCATAACCCTTTGTTTTAACTTGAGGTAGTCCGAATTTGAGCGCTATTAATTCGGCAACCTCACCGCCAACTCGGCAGGCCAAGCCGCCTTAGCGTCGGTTTTTACAAAACCATTGCCCGTCAGCCCGCCTTTCAGCAGGCGGTTGTATTTCACCGCCGTTTCGCGCGGCACTTGCAATTTCACTTTAAACATCAGCTTCGCACGTTCATCGACCGTTTCCACCGACTTGGGCGTAAACTGCGCGTCCGTCGCGATAAATTTGATTTTGGCGGGAAACACCGCGTCAATGCCGTCCAAACGGATACGCGCATCATCATTGACTTTCAGACGGCTCATACTGTCGGTCGGCAGGAAAATATTCATCGAAACATCGGCAGGATCAAGCAGGCTGACCACTTTCGAACCCGCCGCGACCACGTTGCCCGCTTCCGCAATGGTGTATTCCACCCTGCCGGCTATCGGCGCGCGGATATTCATATCATCGTTGGCGGATGTGGCCGATTTGACTGCCGCCCTCGCCTGTTCGACACCGGCGCGTGCTTCTGCTTGTGCGGCGGCACTTTGCGCTACCGTCGCCCGTGCTTCGTCCCGCGCCGCTTCGGCTGCTTTGACTGCCGCGACAGCGCGTTCATAATCCGCCTGACGCTTGGTAACTTCCGATTGCGACACCAGCTGGTCGGCAAGCAATTTGCGCGCATTGTCCAGCTCCATTTTCGCCACGCGCAGCTGCTGCCTGTTCGCGTCCACATTCGCCTGCGCACGCGCAACCGTCTGCTTCATCTGCGCTTCGGCGGCTTTGGCGCGCCCGACCGCCTCTTCTTGCCGCAATTCCGCCGCCCGCGCTTCTTCCAAACGGCTGTTGCTGGTTTCAGACGACAGTTCCGCCAGAATATCGCCCTCTTTCACGTCCGCGCCCTCTTCCACCAATACCGCCTTCACCCGCCCCGGATACAGGCTGGAGACATCGATGCGGTTCAGCTCCAGCCGCCCGTTGGATTGCGCAATCCATGTCGGCAGGGTTTCTTTTTGGTTTTGAAGGACATACCACACGCCGCCCGCAGCCAGCGCGACGGCAAGAGAAGCAATAACAGCTTTTTTCATGTTGCGTTACACCTTAATCGTCAAAACGGACGCGCCTTAGAGCGGTATTGCGGAAACAGCGCGGCAAACGCCCAATCTATCCTTTGGTGGATGGACGAATCGGTCAGCAAATCCTCATGCCGCCCGTTCATCTCATCAGTCAGTATCCCCAACATACGGTAGCGCGTGTTCATAATCATCGGCGAGATGACCGCGCCGTTGAGAAACTCAAACTGATTAAACAGAGCCAGTTCCGGCACATCATCCCTGCCGTTGCACGCCTTAATATGCCGAATCATCCCGCAGGCAAGCATCTTATGCTGCTTTTTCAAAGCCTTGGTAATCAAATCCACGCCTTCTTCGCTATCCAGCAGCATCCTGTGTATCCACGCCAAATGCTCGCGTATCGTCACCGCCAGCCGCCAGACAATCTGATACAGCCGCTCCGTATCTTCGATATTTTGGGCAAAATCGAACGACACCCGCCCCAAAGCCCGATTGCTGTACTCAATCAACATCGCCTTCACAAATTCGTCTTTATCGGCAAACATCCTGTTGAACGTTTCCAAATTCGAATTCAAATGCTCCGCGATCGCCTGCTCGGACAGCCGCTTGTAGCCGCATCTGGGATAAAAATGAATGCCTGCGGAAATAAATTGCGCACTGGTTACACCGTTCATTATCTTCACCTCATCTGCCTGTATTGTTGTCATAGGACAAATATCCAAGACTCAAATGAAACAAAAATCTTCTGAAATATCAGACCGCCTGCGGAAGCTGCCGTCGCAAACCAACGCCTCATCCCAAGCCAAGCCGATACAAATGCCAACCAACCGTTATTTTATCAAGCACGCAAAACGCCCCGATTCCGTCATCCGGTCTGTTTTTTTATTTCACTATATAACAAACCGCCCCCGCCTTCAATGCAAGCCATCTTCCAATCATCATTAAAATCCGATAGTTAAATTTGTTTTAAGAGGATATGGGTCGTCTGAAAAAACGGTTTCAGACGATTTGAAGGAGGCACTAACATAAACCAATACCCTTAAAACCCTGCATCGTTGAACTGCAAGCCTGACGGTTTGCCGCCATTCTTGCCCGAGTCAAAACAGGCGAACAAACATATAGTGGATTAACTTTAAATCAGGACAAG
>NZ_KV821499.1:0-15544 GCF_001815675.1 Neisseria sp. HMSC065D04 | reverse complement strand
CCGTACTGGTTTAAAGTTAATCCACTATAAATGAAAATATCAGGACGAAACCTTATTTCGTTTCCCCCGAAAAATTTCAGACGACCCCTTCATCTCAAAAGGTCGTCTGAAACAGGCAAAGCGGTTGGTTTGAACTTGTCTTTCTACGTTCAAAAAACAAGTTCAGTTCAAGCTTACACTTCGCCTTCTGCCTGCTCGGCTGCCTCCGTTGCCCTGGGCTCGGCGGCTTTGTAGAGGTAAACCGTTGCCAGCGGCGGTACTTTGACGGCGAGCGAGTTGGGTCTGCCGTGCGACCAGATTTCTTCGGTTTGCAGGGTTTGTCCGGCGGATACGCCGCTGCCGTTGTAGCCGGGGTCGTCTGAATTGAGGATTTCGCGGTATTCGCCGGCTTCGTTCACGCCGAAGCGGTAGCTGTCGTGGACGACGGGCGTGAAGTTGCTGATGACGATGACGCGGTTGCCTTCGCGGTCGCAGCGTTCGAAGACGAAGACGGAATTGTTGCCGTCGTCGGCGACCAGCCATTCGAAACCTTCCGGCCATTGGTCGAGTTGGTAAAGCGGCGCGGTGTCTTTATAGACGTAGTTCAAATCGCGCACGAAGTTTTGTACGCCTTTGTGCCAGCCGCCTTCTTGGTCGAGCAGGAACCAATCCAGTCCTTCGTTGTAATTCCACTCTCTGCCTTGCGCGAACTCGTTACCCATAAACAGGAGTTTTTTGCCGGGGAAGCCGTACATGAAGCCGTAGTAGGCGCGCAGGTTGGCGAATTGCTGCCAGCAGTCGCCGGGCATCCGTCCGAGCAGCGAGCGTTTGCCGTGTACGACTTCGTCGTGCGAGAGCGGCAGGACGAAGTTTTCGCTGTATTGGTACATCATGCCGAAGGTCATTTTGTTGTGGTGGTATTTGCGGTTGATGGGGTCTTCCATCATGTAGCGCAAGGTGTCGTTCATCCAGCCCATGTTCCATTTGTAGCTGAAGTTCAAGCCTTCTTGGCGGGTTACGTTGGCGAACGAGGTGGATTCTTCGGCGATTTCGGTAGCGGAGGGGACAACCTCTTTCAGCATGGTGTTGGTATCGCGCAGGAAGGCGATGGCCTCGAGGTTTTCATGGCCGCCGTATTGGTTGGGTATCCATTCGCCGTCTTTGCGCGAGTAGTTGCGGTAAATCATGGAGGCGACGGCGTCCACGCGGATACCGTCGAAACCGAAACGCTCTATCCAATACAGGGCATTGCCTTGCAGGAAGTTTTTGACTTCGTTTCTGCCGAAGTTGTAAATCAGGGTGTTCCAGTCTTGGTGGTAGCCTTCGCGCGGGTCGGCGTGTTCGTACAGCGCAGTGCCGTCAAATTTGGCAAGCCCGTGGTCGTCGGTCGGGAAGTGTCCGACCACCCAGTCGAGGATGACGCCGATGCCTTCGTCGTGGGCGGCTTTAATCAGGGCGCGCAATTCGTCGGGCGAACCGAAACGGCTGGTCGGCGCATACAATCCGGTCGCCTGATAGCCCCACGAGCCGTCAAACGGATATTCGGACACGGGCAGGAATTCGATATGGGTGAAGCCCATGTCTTTGACGTATGCGACCAAGTCTTTGGCGAGCTGTTCGTAAGTCAGCCAGAAGTTGTTTTCGGGATTGCGTTTCCACGAACCCAAATGCACTTCATAAATACTGATGGGTGCGTCAATGGCGTTGGCGCGGGCGCGGAAGTCGGGTGTTTCGACTTTTTCCGGCAAACCGCGCACGACAGACGCCGTATTCGGACGCAACTCTGCGCCGAAGGCATACGGGTCGGTTTTTTGCCGTACATTGCCGTTGGCATCGCGGATTTCAAATTTGTAGAGGGCGTTGAGTTTGACGGCGGGGATGAAGATGTCCCAAATGCCGTTGTCGCGGTGGAAACGCATGACGTGGCGGCGGCCGTCCCAGTGGTTGAATTCGCCGATGACGGACACGCGCTGCGCGTTCGGCGCCCATACGGCAAAGCTCACACCTTTCACTCCGTCCACTTCGGCAAAATGCGCACCTAAAGTTTCATATGGACGCAGGTGTTTGCCTTCCGCCAGCAACCAAGAATCCATGTCTTTTAAGGCTGAGCCGAAGCGGTATGGGTCTTCTTCGCGCACAGGCTCGGCATCTTCGGCATAACGGACGTTCAACGCATAATCGGGCGCGCCTTCGGGCAACACGGCAACAAAGAATCCGCGTTCATCGACTTTTTCAGACGACGTAATCACCTCGCCGCTTTCACGGTTGACAATATCCACGCCCCAAGCGTTCGGAATCAGGGTCCGCACGACCTCGTCGCCTTCGGCAAGGCGGTGTCGTCCCAAATAGGCGAACAAATCGCTGTGGGTGGCAAGAAACAGGCTTTCGACCGTGTCGCGTTCGACTTGGTCAAGCTCGTGATAAGGCTTCATCCGGCTGTTTTTTTTCATGCGTACCTCTCCAATCATAGCAAGTTGGCCGCCCATCAGGCGGTTGTGGGGAAAATCTTCAAGCGCGACGGGCATTTTGCGCGCCCAGTTGGGATAACCCTCGGAAACGCCCGGCACATTCAGGTTGTCGCTCATGCCCAGCAGGTTTTCCAGTTGCACCGCATACAGTTTGCTGCGGCTCATGGCGGCATACCGGTGCAAGGCGGTTAACAGCGTTTCATCAATTTCAGACGACATCTCGGCATCGGCAGGCAGGCAGCCTGCGTGTTTCAACTTATCGAACAAATCCGCCTTATCGTGTTCGCGCGCTTCCAAGGTCGTCTGAAAAGTTTCCGCATCGGGAATCGTACCCAAGCGGAACATCAAATCCAAATCCTTGCCCGTCCAATAGCCCGCCAAGGGCGCGACATCGTGCGTGCTGACCACCGTAATCGCCTGTTCGGGATATTCTTCGGGCAATTCAAAGCCGTGCCAGCCTTTGCTGAAATACACGACCTTATAAGAAAACACCTGATAACGGTTCAGCAGATAACGCGCTTGGTCGGGTACCGTACCCAAATCCTCGCCGATGACCACGCATTGGTTCCGCTGGCTTTCCAAAGCCAGGATGGCAAACATCACATCTGCGTCGTAATGCACATACGCGCCAAAGTCCGCCGTCTTGCCCACAACCCACCACAGACGGCACAAAGCCATCACATGATCGATGCGCAAGATGCCGTAAAGCCGCATATTTTCACGCAAAAGGCGGACGAACTTCTCATAGCCTGTGTGCTTCAACATCATCGGATTGAGCGGCGGCAAATCCCAGTTTTGCCCCGTCGGGCTGAACGGATCGGGCGGCGCGCCGACCGCCATATCCATGCAGTAATCGGCGCGTTTAAGCCAAGTGTCCGCGCTGCCGCGTGCCACGCCGACCGCCAAATCGCCGTAAATTCCGAGCTTCACGCCGCGCACCGCAGCCGCCTCGTTCACTTCGCGCAACTGCTCCGCGCAAAGCCATTGCAGCCACATATAAAAACGGATTTCGTGCCGATGACCCTGTGCAAATCTTTGAACTGCCTCACCATGCGGATCATGAAACTCCGACGGCCAAGACAGCCAACCCACTTCGCCGGAACGGTTGTAATACTGGTCCAACGCCTCAAACAAACCGAAGCCTTCCAAAGCCTCTCCGCGTTCTTCGACAAAGGCGTCAAATGCCGCCCGCTCTTGTTCGGCGGCTTTGCATCCGTCGTTTTCAAACGCGTCAAACGCCCTCTGCAAAGCATCGCGCTTGAACGCCCAAACCGCCGTATAAGCGACGGTTTCCGTAATCCGCAACGCCGCAATGCGCTGGCAGATATTCGGCTGCTTGAGCCAGTTTTTCAGCTTTTCGTTGTAAGTAAACGCGCCGACCTTTTCCACATCCAGATAAATCGGATTGAGCCATTCGCGCGAAGACGGGCTGTACGGGCTGGCAAAAGCAGGCTTGGCGCTGAAAAGCGCGTGCAGCGGATTGATGCCGACGAAATCCAGTTGCTTATCCGCCACAAACGCCATCAAATCCAGCAAATCGGTAAAATCCCCGATGCCCCAGTTCCGTTGCGAACGCAGGCTGTACAAATGCGTGGTCAGCCCGTTCATGCGCAAACCGTGTTCCAGCGTTTTCGGCTGATAAACCGACTGCGGCGCAACCACCAGCCGCACCTTGCGGACGCCGCCTTCCGCTTCCGCAGACAAAGTGTAATAGCCGCAAGCCAAAGCCGGCAGCGCCACCCAAAGCGCGCCGTCTTCGCCATGGTTCAACGGCAAAACCTGCCGTCCGCCCGCTTCGTCTTCCAAGCAAACTTCAGCTGCGCCATGAAACTCAGCAGGCAGTTGTAAAGATTCCCGACCGTTTTCATGCGCGACCAAAGTATCCGCATAAAGGTCGTCTGAAAAACCGTCCTGCTGCAAAGCCTTAATAATCCCTTCCAAAACCTCGGGCTTGGTCGCATGATAAATTCCACCGATGTCGTGGAAACCCAAATCAATACCCAAGCCTGCAGCCTGCTCTTCCAAATGTTCGCTCATGACACAATTCGCCTGTTTACAATAAACCGAATCTTAATATAAATAAGATTGAATGTTTCCCATAATTCAGAGAAAACAACCCTTCAGACCAGAATTTCCCTGCTTAGTTTGACTTATCCCAAAATTTTGATTGATGACTATAAAGACATGCTGACAAAACGGCGGGAAAATTTTTATTATCATAATATTCTAAATAGCAGCCATCTTTTTCGTTGTTTCAGCAGCAAACCTAAGTATTTTTCATTTAATCTCTGAAATTCGTTTTTCGTAAGATTTAAATAAGTTTTCCAAGTAATAATTTATCGAGGAACTTCTATAAAACCCAATACTGTCATACAGTTTCATTGCAAAAAACGATTTGATTTGTTTCTTTCATATATGAAATAAATTCCAAAACATTCGTTAACATACTTTTTTGAATTACGACAGAAGTTTTAACTTGTAAATTCCATAAGATTAAAATAATATACAGAAAATTTTTCACCAGCCCTTCTTTTCATCTGAGATTATTACCTATGTTAAAACAAGCTATTTTACTGACTGCTCTGATTGGTGCGCTTACCGGCTGTACTTACGGCCATATGCACTACTCACCATCCTATGAACAAGAAGCCACCATGCGTGCCGACTCCCGCCGCGTTCAAGCTGACGAACGTGCAGAACGTGCAGAGCGCCGCCGCGAGCGCCGTCAAGAAATGATGGACGAAGCCGACGCTATCAACCGCGCAAACCGCAACAACCGCATCTACATCCTTCACTGATCACCGGTCCTTACGGATTATTGGATTCCTAATACTTATATTTCAAACAGGTAACATCATGAAAAATAAAATCGCAGCCCTGCTCCTGACTTCTTTCGTTATCACCGGTTGCTCTGCGCCCGGAGGCTCCGTAGGCGATTTGGCTATCGGTAGCGATTCCGCAGCCATCAAAGCAGGCCGCAACCGCGAATCTGCACAACTCTCCCGTGCCGAGCTGGAACAACACCGCCGTCAACGTACCAACGTTTCAGAAGAGCTGGCATTGGAACGTGAAAAACGCCAAGACAAACGTGACCAAGTCAACGGCGCAATGGGTACCGCAGCCAATGCAGTCGGTCTGATTGGCGGTATCGCAGGTACTGCCGCTTTGATCAAAGCTTGGTTCTAATTTAGCAGGTATTCGTAAAAAACGACCGATACAGCGTATCGGTCGTTTTTCTTATCCTCAGCTTCAAAGGCTAATTGAGTTTAAACTTTCTAAATACCGCAATTTAAAACTCATTCATCCTTTATAAAGATAAAGTCATAGACAAAACCTAAAAGGTCGTCTGAAAACCCAAAACCAGTTTTCAGACGACCTTTATCTATTCAATACCATCAAGCCGCTTTGCGGTGGTAATGCCGTAGCGCGTGTTCTTTGCGACGACCGCTACTGAATGCGGATACGCGTTTCAGGTAGCCGATGACGCGGGTGCCGTAGTCGATGTCGTGCGAACCGCAGGCGGAGCATGCGTGCAGGGTGCGTTTGTCGATATGGCCGCATTCGTTGCAGATGGTGATGCGCACGTTCACGCAGAAGTAGTTGCAGCCGGTTTGCGCGGCAATGTCCAAGAGCGAGCGGTAGCCGGATTCAGGCAGGGCTTCGTCAAGGTTCAGGTGCAGCGCGGAGCCGCCGTCGAGCCAGTCCACCAGTTCTTTGCCGTGCAGCAGGAATTTGTCGAGCGCGTTGATTTCTTCGTCTTCGACGACGTAGAAATAGGAGTTGTAGCATTCACGGCTGACTTTGTAGCCGTCGGCTTTGTCCCATTTGGCGTTTTTCACGCCGAGGTTTTCGGCGGGGACGAATTCTGTATTGAACTTCACGCCGTAGTGTTTGCTGGCGGCTTGGTTGGCTTCGAATATGGTTTTCAGACGACCTTGGACGAAGTTGATGTAGTCGTCGTTGTAGCCGACTTTGATGCCTTGCGATTCGGCAGCCTCCGCCATGCCGTTGATACCGATGGTGAGGAACTGTTTGTCCAGCGTGATGAAGCCTGCATCGTAAACGGGCAGCATTCCGGCGGCTTGGTATTCTTCCATCAGTTTGCGGTAGGCGTATTGGTATTTGTGGATTTTGGCGACTTCGGCGGCAAGGTCGCGCCCGTCTTGTTCCAGCCGGTTCATATTGATGGTGATGACGTTGATGGAACCAGTCGCCACGCCGCCTGCGCCGAGGGTATAGCTGAAAGTGCGGTCTTCGATGGCGTTACGCAGACGGCAGCAGGAAGCCAACGAATCGGGGTTGTCGGAAAGATAGACGAAGAAGGAATTGCCTTCCGCCAACTCTTTCGCCATTTCGTCGGCAAACACGGTGTCTTTGCATTTGCCGCCGTCGGTCAGCATCGCAGCGGTCACGACGGGAAAGGTCAAAACGGCTTTGGTGCGCTCCTGATTGAACCATTTGAGGAAGAAGTTTTGCAGCTTCGCCACGCTCGCCCACACCGGTTTGCTGAAATCGGGGAAGACGAAATCGCCGAACATCGCGTCGAAATAGTATTGATCGTAAACGGAAATATTCCAAAATACGCTCTGATAGCCCCGCGCGGCTGCGGGCTGGTTGATGCTGTACACCACCTGCTGCATATGGTTGGCGATTTCTTTGCCGTGGGTTTCCAAATAATCGTCGCCATAGTCTTTTCGGGCGAAATAGTCGAAATAGGTCAGAAATTCCACCGTCGCCACCGCGCCGGCAAACTGTGCGCTGATGGCGAACACAAGATTGATAAACGAGCCGCAAAACGAAGCCAAATGTTGTGGCGCCTTAGATTCGCCGCCGAGTTTGCTTAAGCCGTCGAGCAGGAAGGGATACAGCGTCACCGACACACAATAAGGCTTGAGGCTGGTTTCGTCGTGCACATAAATCTCATGTGCCTCAATCTGGCGGATGTATTCGTCGGCAACGGATTGGTCGAAAATTTCGGCAATTTTGCGCGACACTTGGGCGCGGTTAATCTGCACGAAAAAGTCTTTCATGATTTCCGCTTCCATCGTGGCGATGTTTTTCTGGGTAACGTTGGCATTGGCGTCCATTTTCGAGCCGTCCGCCGCGTTTTGCGCGCTGATGTAGTCGTGCATGAATTGCAGTTTGCCGTTTAACTGTTCGGGATGCAGCCGAATCATGTTAACTCCTCCTGTGTGGGTTGGATAAAAAGCCTCAGGCCGTCTGAAAAGCCGCTGCCTGCGGCTGAGTCGTAATCGGGATGATTTTGGGCGCGGGTTTGTCTTTGATAAACAAGCGGTTCAACACCTCGCCCGTGCGCAAATCGATAAATTTCTGATTGGTTGTCGGGCTGTCCAAGCCGCCCAGCTCCATCTGCCAGCGGCCGGTTTTCAGATACGTCAGATAAGGCAGGATGCCGTCTGAAACCGCCTCCAGCTCCTCACGCTCCAAACCGGTGTACAAACAGGCTTTCAAACCCGCCTGCGTCACGATGCCCAACATTTTCTGCAAGGCTTCCGGCTGCCATTCCCCGCCCATAAACAACACGCAGCTAATCAGCCCGCGATAGCGTTTCAGACGGCCTCTTAAATAATCCTCGGTCAATTCCGTGCCGATACCTTCTTTCCACGCATCGGCACTGTGGCAGCCTTTGCAGCGCAGCGGGCAGCCTGAAAACAGAAACGCCAGCGACACTTCGCCCGGCACTTCCTGCCATACGATTTGCTCGATTGTGAATTTCAATGCTGCCATGACTTGCTACTCATAAATACAATATATGGTGCGAATTAAATCATAAGAACACAAGATATGGTATTTTTATTTAACAATGCAACAAACCGATATGATAGTTTTTAATAATTCACTATATTAAAAATCCAAATCAAAAAGCAGTTTAAATATAAAAAAGCCGTACTCGGGAAATACGTTTCGCATTTCCCAAATACGGCCGTTACGCCATCATATAGTGGATTAACTCTAAATCAGGACAAGGCGACGAAGCCGCAGACAGTACAGATAGTACGTTCAGCACCTTAGAGAATCGTTCTCTTTGAGCTAAGGCGAGGCAACGCCGTACTGGTTTAAAGTTAATCCACTATACTTTTTTGAATTTTACATCCTTTTCTTACAGTACAGCCTTGCCCGGATAGCGAAAACCCCAAAAAGATAAGCAAACTCCGTAATAACAAAAGCCATTAACAATCCATTCCCTCCAATGACCAAAGGTCGTCTGAAAATCCGCTCCCCAGCTTTTCAGACGACCTCCCGCAATCTGAAACCCAAGCGAAAAGTGTTACAATAGCCGTTTTATTTTAGCCGCTTAAGACAGTCCGACCATGTGTAACCACCAACATCAAAACGACAGCAAAACTCCTCACTCAGAAGCCCGCGACAACGACACCATCCGCATCCGCGGCGCGCGCACGCATAATTTGAAAAACGTCGATTTGGACATTCCGCGCCACAAGCTGGTAGTGGTCACAGGGCTGTCGGGCAGCGGCAAGTCGTCGCTGGCGTTTGACACGCTGTATGCCGAAGGGCAACGGCGTTATGTCGAGAGCCTTTCCGCCTATGCGCGGCAGTTTTTGCAGATGATGGACAAACCCGATGTCGATTTGATTGAAGGCCTGTCGCCCGCGATTTCCATCGAGCAGAAATCCACCAGCCACAACCCGCGTTCCACCGTCGGCACGGTTACGGAAATCCATGATTACCTGCGTCTTTTGTACGCCCGCGTCGGCACGCCGTATTGCCCCGAACACAAGCTGCCGCTGTCGAGCCAGACCGTATCGCAGATGGTCGATGCCGTGTTGAAGCTGCCTGAAGACACGCGCGTGATGATTCTTGCGCCGGCGGTGCGCGAGCGTAAGGGCGAATTTGTCGATTTCTTTGCCGACTTGCAGGCGCAGGGTTTTGCGCGGGTGCGCGTGGACGGCGAGGTCTATCAGCTTGACGAAGTGCCGAAGCTGGAAAAAAACATCAAACACAATATCGACGTGGTCATCGACCGCGTGAAAGTGAAGGCGGACATCAAGCAGCGGCTGGCGGAAAGTTTTGAAACCGCGCTGCGCCACGGCAACGAGCGCGCATTGGCGATGGAAATGGACAGCGGCGAAGAGCATTGGTTCTCCGCGCGTTTCGCCTGCCCCGTTTGTTCGTACAGCCTGCCCGAATTGGAGCCGCGCCTCTTTTCGTTCAACAACCCGATGGGTTCCTGCCCGACTTGCGACGGCTTGGGCAACACCAATTTCTTCGACCCCGAAAAAGTGGTCGCGCATCCCGAATTGTCGTTGGCAACGGGCGCGATTGACGGCTGGGACAAACGCAACCAGTTCTATTTCCAAATGATTCAGTCGCTGGCGCGGCATTACGGTTTCGATGTGCAGGCTGCTTGGGAAACGCTACCTGAAAAAGTCAAAAAAGTCGTGCTGCACGGCTCGGGCAAAGAAGTCATTGATTTCACATACTTATCCGAACGTGGCACTACCTTCAACCGCAGCCACGCCTTCGAAGGCATCATCCCCAATCTCGAACGCCGCTATCGCGAAACCGACAGCGAAACCGTGCGCGAAAAACTGCGCGAATACCAAAACCACCGCGCCTGCCCGAGCTGCGGCGGCGCACGTTTGCGCAAAGAAGCGCGCTACGTTTACGTCAGCGGCGAACCTTTGCACGAAGTCTCCGCCTGGCCGCTGACCAAAACCCACCAATTCTTTGAAACGCTGGATTTGGACGGCAACAAAAAACAAATCGCCGAAAAAATTCTCAAAGAAATCACCGAGCGGCTCGGCTTTCTGATCAACGTCGGGCTGGATTACCTGAATTTAAGCCGCTCCGCCGAAACCCTTTCCGGCGGCGAAGCCCAGCGCATCCGCCTCGCCAGCCAAATCGGCAGCGGCCTGACCGGCGTGATGTACGTTTTGGACGAACCCTCTATCGGCCTGCACCAGCGCGACAACGACCGCCTGCTCGCCACCCTCAAACGCCTGCGCGATTTGGGCAACAGCGTGATTGTGGTCGAACACGACGAAGACGCCATCCGCGAAGCCGATTTCGTCGTCGATATGGGCCCCGGCGCGGGCGAACACGGCGGTAACGTACTGATTGCCGACACGCCCGAAAACGTCGCCCAATGCGAAAAATCCGTTACCGGACAATACCTCAGCGGCAAAAAATCCATTGCCGTGCCGTCTGAACGCACGCCCGTCAATCCCGACAGAATGCTCGTCCTCAAAGGCGCGCGCGGCAACAATCTCAAAAACGTTACCCTCGAATTGCCGCTCGGTTTGATTACCTGCATCACCGGCGTATCCGGCAGCGGCAAGTCCACCCTGATTAACGACACCCTCGCCAAAATCACCGCCCGCGAACTCAACCGCGCCCAAGAAGAGCCCGCCCCATACGACGACATCCACGGCCTCGAACACCTCGACAAAGTCATCAACGTCGACCAATCCCCCATCGGCCGCACCCCGCGCTCCAACCCCGCCACCTACACCGGCCTGTTCACCCCCATCCGCGAACTCTTCGCCGGTGTCCCCCTCTCGCGCGAACGCGGCTACAACGTCGGCAGATTCTCCTTCAACGTCAAAGGCGGCCGCTGCGAAGCCTGCCAAGGCGACGGCGTCATCAAAGTCGAAATGCACTTCCTGCCCGACGTGTACGTCCCCTGCGAAGTCTGCCACGGCAAACGCTACAACCGCGAAACCCTCGAAATCCAATACAAAGGCAAAAACATCAGCCAAGTCCTCGACATGACCGTCGAAGAAGCCCGTGAATTTTTTGACGCCGTCCCCACCGTATCGCGCAAACTGCAAACCCTGATGGACGTAGGTCTAGGCTACATACGCCTCGGCCAGTCCGCCACCACCCTCTCCGGCGGCGAAGCCCAGCGCGTCAAACTCGCCTTGGAGTTATCCAAACGCGACACCGGCAGAACGCTCTACATCCTCGACGAACCCACCACCGGCCTGCACTTCGCCGATATCGCCCTGCTGCTGGAAGTCATAGGCCGTCTGAAAGGCAAAGGCAACTCGATTGTGATTATCGAGCATAATCTGGATGTGATTAAAACCGCGGATTGGATTGTGGATTTGGGGCCGGAAGGGGGAGATGGAGGGGGAAGGATTATTGCGGAAGGTAGCCCTGAGGAAGTGGCGAAGGTTAAGGGGAGTTATACTGGGAAGTATTTGAAAGAAATTTTATAATTTACTAATTAATGTTTAATTTTAGGAGACCTTTTATGGCAAATTTTGAGCAATGCGCTCATCAAGAAGAAAATATTTATTGATATGCACATGATTTTATGCAGATTTTTAATTGTGGAATTTGAAACTCATTTGGCAACTCTATTAATTTATTAATAATCTCATGTACAAAATTAGAAATAGATAGTCAGGAGAAGGAGGTACAAATAGTAAAATGATAACGCATAATAAGCTAAGAAATAATTTATTTTATTGAATAATAGTAATTTTACTTTTTGCAATTACAATTAAAGGTGTAAAAATATGTCTATCAACAGAAGGCTATTACCGTCAATCCATCATGCAATTTCGTTAAATGACTTTCAAATCTATTTGAATGAAAGAGCCATTTTATCTCGTGCTGACTTATCAGAACTAAACCCATACTACACAAGATTTTTCTCTGATGCTAAAGATGTAAGAACAGAGAACTGGAATAGGGTATTTGGTAATTTTACTGATTATGGCTCTAGATTTGCACGTACTAACACATCAGCAGTACCAAATGCATATGGACCAATATTAATTATTTTTAAATCTAATTATTTTCAAAGTATTATTGATGATAATTCGGTGAGAGTAACAAAAAAGACTATATCTTCTAATTCGTTTAATCCAGATACTGATTTGATAGATATAAGTACACTACACGAATACTTTGAGATTAATCCTAGGGGATTTTATAATTATCCAAAAAATGAATTTAATGGAATAGAGTTTTCCTGCACACAACGTCTTGATATAAGCCCTGCTACTATACATAAGATAATAATAGACCCAATTTATCACAATGATATTAGATTAATAGATAAAGTTCGTGAACTATTAACTAATTACCCAACCGATATTGAACTAACAGAACGTGAATTGACTCAAGATAAAATTGATATATTACGCCATTTAGTATCTTGGAGTAATTCATTGAATGGTAGGCTTTTACATAAAAATATTAATCTTAGAGACCATGTTCCCGAACATCTTCAAAATTGGTTTGATAATTTAAACGATACAGGGGTTAAAATCCTAGCATCATGGCTTACCTATACATACAATGGAACACTAATACATATGGAGTAAAAAAATCATACTAAGCAAGTCGTAGCCTGCATACCCAACTCACCGCGTGCGTGGCTATGCCATATACCCTACCTGTGAATTACACGGAACTTCAAAGCCAACGTGTAGGGTGTGTGCGGTACGCACGCACGCGGTCGGTTGATTGACGGTTTGCCGTTTCAACTTTTAACTTCGTTGAAGCTAGCGCTTTCAGACGGCCTCCAATGTCGTCTGAAAACGTCAGCTTCGACAAAGTTAAAACCTTAAAAAACAAACCATTCCTTCTCCAACACCCAAACCACAAGCAGAAATCCTATGGCGCGTTATCGCAGAAACTTCATTGCCGGCGGCACATTCTTTTTCACCGTCAAACTCGCCGACCCAAAATCGCGCCTGCTTGTCGAACATATCGACTTATTGCGTGCAGCCTATATGGATGTGCAAAAACAATATCCCTTTGAAACCGTCACCGTATGCGTGCTGCCGAACCATATTCACGCCATTTGGACGCAGCCGCCCGACGATGCGGATTATTCCCTACGCTGGCGGCTGATTAAAACCAAATTCTCCGCACATTTCCCTCGTGCCGAAAACCTGTCCGCCAGCAAACAGCGGCGGCACGAACGCGGTATTTGGCAACGGTGTTTTTACGGACACACCGTGCGTGACGAAACGGATTTGCAACGTTGCGCAGACTATATCCATTTCAATCCCGTCAAACATGGATTGTGCGGCAATGTTCGTGATTGGGAGTTTTCGTCGTTTCACCGTTATGTACGGGACGTTCTTTAACATATCCACTGCTACCAGCACTTAAATTACAAGATACGCTTTCACGAGCTATATTTACATCATCTAAGTTCCCGGTTTTCGTCGAAACCGTACACCTCCGTCCGCCCCAATGCGTCGGTAACGACGGTATGGTCTTTGCGGTAGTCGAACGTCCATTCTTCGCCGAGGTTGTTGCTGCTCTTGAGTACTTTGCCGTCGGTGTCGTAACGGTCGTATTCGTAGCGGGATACCAGTCCGTCGGGCTGGTTGTGTTCGACCATAATGTGGTTGCGGTAGGCGAAACCGCGCAGTTTTTTGCCGTCGCGTCCGTAAACGGCGGTCAAATCGCCGTAGCCAAAATCGACTTCGGCAAACAGCAGCCGTGCGCTGCCGTCGAAAGAGGCGATTTGGTAGAGGTCGTCTGAAAGTTGGTTTTCAGACGACCTCTATGTTAACTGCCAATGAGATTGTTAAAAAACAAATGGTTCAGACGACCTCAAAGAAGATAGTGAGGTCGTCTGAAAAACAGAAAATGCGCATACACTAAAAATACCCAACATCTAGATTGGAGGTTTCATGCTGTTTATGGCTTTCTTAAGACCATATCAAAAATTCTGAGTTATTGTGGATTATGTTAAGTAGGTTCAAAATTCTAACCACATTTACTTATTAAATAAATTCCAACACTCGAGGTTATCATCTTCAAAAAAAATAAAATTATTTAACTCTTCATTATTTATATTTTTAAGAAATACTCCAATATAAAAAATTTCAAATAGTTGTTTATACGTAATATTATTATTTGGCGTTAAAAAAACGGAACCACTATAGAAATTTAGAATGCTTTCCAATTTTCTCTCATCATAATTCTCAATGCAATACAACATGCTTATTCGTATTTTTTCTTGATTTTCTAAAGAAAAGCGAAGTAACTGAGGCTTTAACAGATCATTAATAATAACATTCTGCCCTTCTGCTGTAGATATATCTAAATATATATATTTAGATATATCTACATGCGCGCTCTCTAAGATCTCACCATCGACAACACTTAATAAATTAAGTATGTAAAAAGTATTAATTTTCTGCTTCATTATTACATCCTAAAATTTAATTTACTTTCCCAAAAAGTGAAACTAATTGCCCTGACGAATTAAAGGTAGCTGTCACTTCTGAGGTCCTTACCAAATTTGAAGAGTCTTTTCTAAACCCTTCTGCAACAGGTCTTCCCATATCAAAAGTATCCCTGTAACCTTGAGGCGTTTGCTGTCCTAACCCTCTTGATCGTCTATCTAAGGCAGTATTCAATGTATCAAGATGGTCTTGATGGCTTGTAAATCGTGCTGCATGAGACTTGTAAGGAGTGATACCGTTAGGTGCATTATTAGCCCTATCCAGTTGTTGAGCTAAAGAAGTTTGAGCACCATGTCGGTCTAAACTATGTACATTTGATGCTCCTCTTGTGCGCTCAAGTTCCGTTATCTTTGTTCTACTCTTTCGGGCATTAGCTTTTTTTGCTTTTTTCCTTCTAAGTTTTGCCTTCTTATTTCTTGGGCATAAGCCCAAAACATCCATCCACGCCTGTACATTCGGTGCAAACGAATAAAGATTCTCCCCACCCAACAACCCAATCGGGTCCTGATTCACAAACCGACCGGCCTCGGGTTCGTAATACCTGAACAGATTGTAATGCAGCCCTGTCTCTTCATCGTAATACTGGTTTTGCAATCTGAACGGCTGATGCGCATCCTTATAAACCCGCCCGTCCTTTTTCAGACGACCCCAGGCAGTGTATTCGCCGTACCACAACAGATTGCCGTGGATGTCGGTCATCTCGCGCGGGATGCCGACTTGGTCGGTGTGGAAATAGGCGAGGTATTGCTTGCCGTCTTTGGCGTTGTCAAAGACTTGCGCCAGCGGTTCGTAGCTGTCTTGGTCGGTGTAGATATAGGTATAGCTGCCTTTGTAGGTGTACTCCTGAAGTAATCGCGTTCCGTCCCAGACGAAGTGGGTGCGTTTCGGTTCGGT
>NZ_KV821498.1:11265-24343 GCF_001815675.1 Neisseria sp. HMSC065D04 | reverse complement strand
CCTTGGCGGATGGTGCGGGTTAACGCTTTAACCAATAAGCCTTTTTCTGGGTCGACTTTGCGTTTCAGCAGTGTCGCTTCGCCCGCTTTCAGCACATCGCCGTGCATGATTTCCAGACTCATATCGTGTTGTTTGGCAAATTCGACGGTGCTATGGACTTCAAACGGTTTTTTGCCGTCATCGGCGATAAAACCGCCTATCAGACAGATGCCATGTTTATTTGGCACTTCAAATTCCTGCCTGGTTTTCAACCCATTGAGGATTTCTTGGCGGAATTTTTTCTCCATGGTGTTTATTGCTTCTTTTTCTTGGGCTTTCCAGTTGGCAGGGGCTTTTTTATTGTCGGCAGGGATATAGAAAAAACTGCGTACGATATAGGCGTCATCATTATCCAGTTTGAAATATAAGTCGGCTTCGTAGGGCATACCGTCATCCCCAACAAGATCTTCCCAACCAAATCCTTTTCGCGTTACCTGCATCATTGCCCGATCCGGAATCAGTGTGCGGGTATCGACGACAATATCCGTTCCATCTCTACCATTTTGCTTAGTCTCATTGATGGTGCTTACGTTTCTCTTCCAGTCGTTAAACATGACCATTACGCTCCAGCCGTTGTAATCAAGGTGCGTACTGCCATGACGGCGTTTGGACGGCAGGCGCAATTGATAGCGGCCGCTGCAATAGGGCTGTTCGGTCCAGTAGGCGGTATCGATGGCGGATTTGGTGACGGTCGGTGAAGTTTCTGCCGATGGGGAAACAGTGGGCGTGCAGGCTGTGGCGGCGAGAATAAGCGACAGCGTGGTCAGACGGATGGACATAAATAAGCTCCGTGATTGAATAGGGGTCGTCTGAAAGTATAGTTTATTCAGACGACCTTTGTCATAAAACGGGCTTGGCGGTATTTATTCAACATAAGCGGAGAAATAAGAGGGAAATGAATCCGACTTTCGCTGAACCGCGTGTTTGGTTTGATCCAATACCGAGAACATGGCAAAACCAACAAAAATCCTGATTGATCAAAATGTTGGCTTCTAATATGAGTTTTCGACAGGCAAAAAAATAACCGCTGATAAGCGGTTTATTGTGGTGCCCAGGGTCGGACTCGAACCGACACACCTTGCGGCGGGGGATTTTGAGTCCCCTGCGTCTACCAATTTCGCCACCTGGGCTGGTGAAGAAGTCGCTATTATAGCGGCGTATTCGGGCTTGTAAAGCAAAATCTTGCCCTGTTTGCAGACATATTGCTTATATTTTTGATTTTTAAAAACATTAAATTCATTTTATTTTGTTCCCGACGCGCCCTACTCTTTCCACTTATATCAAACATCATTCATTTTCAGCCGAAAAACGGCATAAACCGCTATATTAAATGTTGCAAACGCGCTAAGATGGCAGCGTTCGTTTCATTTTTTTATTTTCAGACGACGTTCACACACCATACCCGCATTGGAGAATTTTTATGATGCCTACTGCAATCCGTACCGCCATTTTGGGCGCATTCGCCCTTGCCGTCCTTGCTGCCTGCAAACCTGAAGCCAAAACGCCGGAACAGAATCCTGCACCAGCTTCAGCCGCCTCTTCAACAGCGGCTCCGGCCGAACAGCCTGCTTCCGCTCCCGCCGCATCCTCACCTGCCGCTACCGCGCCCGCACCGCAAGCGCCCGGAACGGATATGCGTAAAGAAGACATCGGCGGCGATTTCACGCTGACCGACGGCGACGGCAAGCCGTTCAGCTTAAGCAGCCTGAAAGGCAAAGTCGTGATCCTGTCCTTCGGTTATACGCACTGCCCCGACGTTTGTCCGACCGAATTGCTGACTTACAGCGACACATTGAAACAGTTGGGCGATCAGGCGAAAGATGTGAAAGTGGTGTTCGTCAGCATCGACCCTGAGCGCGACACGCCCGCAGTCATCGGCAAATACGTCAAACAGTTCAATCCTGAATTTATCGGCCTGACAGCGACAGGCGACCAAAGCCTGCCGGTTATCAAACAGCAATACCGCGTGGTGTCCTCCAAAGTCAATCAAAAAGAAGACAGCGAAAACTATTTGGTTGACCACTCTTCCGGCGCATATCTGATCGATAAAACCGGCGAAGTGGCGATTTTCTCGCGTTACGGCAGCGAACCGGCAACCATTGCCGCCGACATCAAAAAACTGCTTTGATTCGCATGGGGTCGTCTGAATGCCGGTCGCGGTTTTCAGACGACCTTTTTCCCATCTGAAACATATAGTGGAGAAAGTCAGACCGCCTGCTTGATACGGGTTCAAAGTCTGACAGCACACAACAACAATGACTGAAAACACGCTGACCATCGCCTTGTCCAAAGGGCGCATCTTTGAAGAAACCCTGCCGCTTTTGGCGGCAGCGGGCATTGTTCCCGCCGAAGCGCCCGAAAAATCGCGCAAACTGATTATCGGCACCAACCATGAAAATATCCGCCTCGTCATCGTCCGCGCCACCGACGTGCCGACTTACGTCCAATACGGTGCGGCAGACTTCGGCATCGCGGGCAAAGACGTTTTAATCGAACACGGCGGAAGCGGGCTTTATCAGCCGCTGGATTTGCACATCGCCGCATGCCGCATGATGGTCGCCGTCCGCAAAGGTTTCGACTACGCCGCCGCCTCGCAGCCCGGCAGCCGCCTGCGCATTGCGACGAAATACCCCAACATCGCCGCCGAGCATTTCGCCGGCAAAGGCGTCCACGTCGACATCATCAAACTCTACGGCTCGATGGAGCTTGCGCCGCTGGTCGGCTTGAGCGACGCCATCGTCGATTTGGTCTCCACCGGCAACACGCTTAAGGCAAACGGCTTGGAAGCGGTCGAACACGTTGTCGATATTTCCAGCCGTCTGGTGGTCAATAAAGCCGCATTGAAAACGAAACACGCGCTGCTGGAGCCGATTATTCAGGCGTTCGGCAGCGCAGCGAAGGCGGGGGGAGTGTTCATTTGAATGAAGATGCGTTTTCAGACGACCCTAGCCGTTCCTGCCGACAGGTCGTCTGAAAATACCACCGGCAGTAAACTGTATAGGAGGATTTAAAATGGTTGCAAAAATAAAAAAATTTTCAGATTCAACCCTTTCCGTTTTGAATAACGGCGAACGTCGGTTTTACGTCTATTGCCTGACCGACCTGAAAAAAGACAAAATCCTCTACATCGGCAAAGGCTGCGATAACCGCATCTTCGAGCATGAACAAGCCGCCCGTTCGCAAGACGGCGACATTGACGTACCGGCACGCAAAGCCATCGCCAAATGTAAGAAACTCGGTCGCTATATCATCAGCTATCATCTGACTGAAATCGAAGCGCAAGCCGCCGAAACTGCCCTGATTCATTTCGTCAAATCCGTTGTCGACAAAAAATTCAAAAACAAATCTGCCGGATGCGGTGCAGGCGGCATCAGCGCGGAAGAACTCGACAACCGCTTCAAATTCAAACCCTGCCCGCTTGACGGCCTTAACCCCGACGGACTGGTTCTCGCCGTCAAAATCCAAGACGCTTTGGACTTGGATACCGACGAAGAATTGGACTACCGTTTCGACAACCAAGACGATGCCAACCTCAAATCGCGCACGTTGGGCAACTGGGTTATCGGCAAAGATGCCGCGTCCAAAGTGAAATACATTATTGGCATTCACACCGGCCTGCAAAACGCCGTTATCAGCGCGTACGAAGTGGACGGTTTCGAAATGTTTGAAGAAACCAAAAACGGCAGAAAACAAACCCGTTACCGTTTCCATACCGCCTCGTCCAGCAAAAAAGTGCTGTCCAAACTCGGTCTGCAACAAAAATGCCTGCCCGACTTGAAGTTTGGTAGCGGGGGAGAAAAAGCGTATATCAGACCCAAAACCGAGACTGAACAAGAAAATATTCAGACGACCCCAAGTCCCAAAATAACAACGGAGAATCCCAAATCATGAAAAAACTCAACACCCAATCGCCCGATTTCCAAGCCGAACTCAAAGCCCTTCTGGCTTTTGAAACCGCGCAGAATCCCGAAATCGACCGCATCGTCGCCGACATCTGCACCGATGTGCAAAAGCGCGGCGATGCGGCGCTCATCGAATACACCAACCGCTTCGACGGCACGTCCGCCCAAACCATAGCAGACCTCATCCTGACCCAAGACGATTTGCAGGCCGCATTCGAGCGTTTACAGCCCGAAATTCAAACCGCCTTGAAAACCGCCGCCGCACGCGTCGAAAGCTACCACCAACGCCAAAAAATGGAATCGTGGACGTACGAAGACGAAGACGGCACGCTGTTGGGACAACAGATTACACCGCTTGACCGCGTCGGCATTTACGTCCCGGGCGGCAAAGCGGCGTATCCGAGTTCCGTCATCATGAACGCCATGCCCGCCCATGTCGCAGGCGTGAAAGAAATCATCATGGTCGTCCCCACGCCAAAAGGCGAACGCAACGACATCGTGCTTGCCGCCGCCTTCGTCGCGGGTGTCACCAAAGTCTTCACCGTCGGCGGCGCGCAGGCGGTTGCCGCCCTCGCCTACGGCACCGAGTCCGTACCGCAGGTCGATAAAATCACCGGCCCGGGCAACGCCTTCGTCGCCGCCGCCAAACGCCGCGTGTTCGGCGTAGTCGGCATCGACATGGTGGCGGGGCCGTCTGAAATCCTCGTCATCGCCGACGGCACCACGCCTGCCGATTGGGTGGCGATGGATTTGTTCAGCCAGGCCGAACACGACGAAATCGCCCAAGCCATCCTCATCGGCACGTCGCAGCCCTATCTCGACGAAGTTCAAGCCGCCATGAACCGCCTCATAGCAACCATGCCCCGCCGCGACATCATCGAAGCCTCGCTCGGCAACAGGGGCGCGATGATACTCGCCAAAGACTTGGACGAAGCCTGCGAAATCGCCAACTACATTTCCCCCGAACACTTGGAATTGTCGGTAGAAAACCCGCAGGAATGGGCGAAAAAAATCCGCCACGCCGGCGCGATTTTCATGGGACGCTACACCAGCGAAAGCCTCGGCGACTACTGCGCCGGCCCCAACCACGTTCTGCCCACCAGCCGCACCGCCCGCTTCTCCTCGCCGCTGGGTACTTACGACTTCCAAAAACGCTCCAGCCTGATTCAAGTCTCCGAACAAGGCGCACAGAAACTGGGTAAAATCGCCAGCGTGTTGGCACACGGCGAAAGCCTAACCGCCCACGCGCGCGCGGCGGAATTCAGGTTGAAAGACTGATTCGGGCGAACCCGCCATCCATCAAAAAGCAAAGGTCGTCTGAAAACCTGTTTTTAGGGTCTTCAGACGACCTCTATTAAAAGAAACATCATGAAACAAGCCATTCAAGAAAAACTCACCCACATCGCCCATACCGAGCCGCTGCATTTCCTGCTGGCGGTAGAGAGCGGCAGCCGCGCATGGGGCTTTGCCTCGCCCGACAGCGATTACGACGTGCGCGCCATTTATATCCGTCCGCAGCCATATTATCTGCAAATCGACGAAGCAAAAGACACGTTTGAATTTATCGAAAACCAATGGTTTGACGTCGGCGGCTGGGACATCCGCAAAGCGTTGCGCCTGCTGCGGAAAAGCAATGCCACACTGCTCGAATGGCTGCGTTCGCCGATTATTTATACGCAGGACGATGATTTCACAGGCCGTCTGAACGCGCTTGCGCCGCAATACGTCCAAGCCGCCGCGCTGCTGCACCATTATCGCGGCATCGCGGGCAATGCATTGAGAAACATGGATTTGGCACAACCCGTCAAACTGAAAAAATGGTTTTACGTCCTGCGCCCGCTACTCGCGGCACGGTGGGCAGTCAAACAAGGCGGCATTCCGCCGATGACTTTGACTGAACTGATGAGCGAATGGCAAACGGACTGCACCGCCCAAATCGCCGATTTAGTGGCCATCAAGGCGGAACAGGATGAAAGTTACCTGCATACGCTGTCGCCCGAATTGCAACGATTGACCGTTGATTTATATAACGAAGTTTCCGAATTATCCGCCCCTGCCGCCCAAGCTGCCGACAGCGGGCCGTTGAACGAATTGTTCCGCGAAACTTTGGCGGCGGTTTATCCGTAAAACAAAAAGCAGCCTGTACAACAGTTAGGTTGAATTCTCAAATCTGACATTTTGGGTATTGTGAAAATGGATGGTAATAACAGGATCGTCAAGAGTTTTGTCGGATACCAGTATCCAGCTTGAAATCTTATTATCGAACAAATCATACGGAAATCCGGAATATGCCCCGTACCAACGCTGCCCAATCCCCTAAATACCGCGCCATCCAACAGGCTGCGCAGCCCCTGTTTTCGTCGCAGAACCGTACCGAGCAGCATACGCTGACATTTCCCACGCAGCATACGCTGCACATCGACAGTTACTCCGGTGAAGCGGACGGACGCAATTTGAGCGGCAGCCTGTGTCAGCTGCGTGATTCGGAAGGCGGTACAGTGACGCAATGGCAATCGCTGGACGATTCCGCCGCGTTTTACCAATACATCGCCCACAGCAACGGCAGGGATTATTTATTGTTCCGCCAAGATTTGTACGGATACAGCGTGCTGGACTTTGCCACGGGGGAAATCATGCAGTACCTGCCGCGCGCTGCGCTGGACGGTGCAGAAACATTTATCTGGACGGAAGCGCATTACAATCCCGCCAACGATATGCTGGCAGTGGGCGGCTGTTATTGGGCTGCGCCTTATGCCCTGCTGCTGGCAGATTTCAGCAACCCAATGTCTGCCCCGCCACGCATGACCGATGCGCTCTACGAATATATCCCGAATTTTTGGGATGATTACGATGGAGAAATAGATTTCCATGCGTGGCGCGGCACGGATTTGCTCTATACCGCACCGCTATTGGAAGAAAAAAACGCTGCGCCGAAAATTTTAACACAGGCGCAATATTTAGCTTGGTTGGAATAGGTTTCAGCCATCAATTACAAAAGGTCGTCTGAAAATGCTCACCATCGAAGACTTGCACACACAAAACCTGCTTCTGCTCGAAGCCATTTCCGGCAGCCGCGCCTACGGTTTGGCGACGCCCGAATCCGATACCGACATCAAAGGCGTGTTTTACCTGCCCAAATCTATGTTTTACGGCATGGAATACATCCCGCAAATCAGCAACGAAACCAACGACATCGTTTATTACGAGCTGGGGCGGTTTATCGAGCTTTTGCTGCAAAGCAACCCGAACACGCTGGAACTGCTCGCCTCGCCGCCCGACTGCGTGCACTACCGCTCGCCGCTGATGGACGCGTTCAAAACCGAATGGTTTGTATCCAAAGCCTGCCGTCAGAGTTTCGCCGGATACGCCTACGGACAAATCAAAAAAGCACGCGGGCTGAACAAGAAAATCAGCAACCCGATGTCGTCTGAAAAGAAAAGCGTGCTCGATTTCTGCCACATCGTAGAAGGCGCGCAAACCGTGCCGCTGCGGCACTGGCTTTCGCAACGCGGAATGGAGCAGCGGCGCGTTGGTTTGGTCAAAATCGCCCACGCCCGCGAACTCTACGCCCTGTTTTACGACCCCGACGGCATGCGCGGCTACCACGGCATCGCGCTCAAACCCGAAGCCACCAACCTCTCCCTCAGCTCCGTTCCCGAAGGCGAAACCCCGCTTGCCTACCTCTCCTTCAACCAAGATGGATACAGCAGCTACTGCCGCGAATACACCTCCTATCAGCAATGGCTGGCGGAACGTAACGAAACGCGCTACCAAGGCACGCAGGCACACGGACAGGGCTACGACGCCAAAAACATGATGCACACCTTCCGCCTGCTCGAAACCGCCCGCGACATCGCCCGCCACGGCGAAATCCGCCCGCGCCGCCCCAACCGCGACGAACTGCTCGCCATCAAACGCGGCGAATCTTCCTACGAAGACCTGCTGGGAAAAGCGGAACGGCTGATGGCAGAAGTGGAAACAGCGTTTGAGGCCGCCGACCTGCCCGAAACGGTAAATGCCGCTTCGGCTTTGGCGGCTTTGGTTGATGTGAGGGAAAAAATTTACGGATAGATGGCGAAAGGTCGTCTGAAAATGAGTACGGCAAGGTTTATCACGAATGGACTTTATAGTGGATTAAAATTGCAATGATACGGTGTTGCCAACGCCCTTATGTACTACCCGTACACGGCGGGCGTTGCCGCCTTGTCTCATTTTTATTTTAATCCACTATAAAAATCGCTCCATTTGAACCAAACATCAGCCCAATAAATAAAGAGGTCGTCTGAAAATCTGTTTTCAGACGACCCCTATCTTTTTAAAACTCAATAATCTTTTTCAAATCAATCCGCTTCCAACACCACTTTCATGGCTTGGTTTTCAGCGGCGTGTTTGAACACGTCGTAGGCTTTTTCCAATTCGCTGAATTTGAAGCGGTGGGTCAGCATTTTGGTGTAATCGACGGAGCTGCTGGAAATTGCCTTCATCAGCATTTCAGTGGTATTGGCGTTTACCAAGCCGGTTGTGATGGCGAGGTTTTTAATCCAGAGTTTTTCCAGTTTGAAATCAACGGATTGACCATGCACGCCGACGACGGCGATATGACCGCCCGGTTTGACGATGTCTTGGCACATATTCCATGTGGCGGGGATACCGACGGCTTCAATGGCGCAGTCCACGCCGTCTTCGCCGACGATGGCAAAGACTTGTTTGGAGACGTCGCCTGAAGCGGGGCTGATTGTATGGGTCGTGCCCAATTCTTTCGCCAGTTTCAAACGGTTTTCGTCCATATCGCAAACGATAATGGCGGCGGGGCTGTACAGTTGGGCGGTCAACAGGGCGGACATACCGACAGGGCCTGCGCCTGCGATGAATACGGTGTCGCCGGGTTTGACATCGCCGTATTGCACGCCGATTTCGTGGGCGGTCGGCAAGGCGTCGCTCAACAGCAGGGCGACTTCTTCGTTAACGTTGTCGGGCAGCGGAACGAGGCTGTTGTCGGCATAAGGCGTGCGGACGTATTCAGCTTGCGTGCCGTCAATCATGTAGCCCAAAATCCAGCCGCCGTTACGGCAGTGTGAATAGAGTTGGATTTTGCAGTTGTCGCAAGTACAGCATTTGCTGACGCATGAAATAATGACTTTATCGCCGACTTTGATGTTTTTTACAGCCTCGCCGACTTCTTCTACAATACCGATGCCTTCATGGCCGAGAATACGGCCGTCGGCGACTTCGGGGTTTTTGCCTTTCCAAATACCCAAGTCGGTACCGCAAATCGTGGTTTTGACGATTTTCACCACTGCGTCGGTCGGGTCGATAATCTGCGGACGGGGTTTTTCTTCAAAACGGATGTCGTTTGCGCCGTGATAAACCATTGCTTTCATGCTGATACTCCTTGCTTGTTGATAAATAATTTCAATACCGCAATAAAGTCTCTTTATATGAGTTATATACCCCTACAAAAAATAAGTCAATAAGAATTATTTTCACGATGTTATACCATAACATGCTGTTTTAAATATAAATAAAACCCCCGATTGATATTAATGAACACACCCATCCCCTTCTACGAACGACTCATCCGCTGGCAAAAACAACACGGTCGCCACCACCTGACTTGGCAAGTGCAAAACCCTTATTGCGTCTGGCTTTCCGAAATCATGCTCCAGCAGACGCAGGTCGCCACCGTTTTAGACTACTATCCGCGTTTCTTGGAAAAATTCCCGACCGTACAAACGCTTGCCGCCGCGCCGCAAGACGAAGTGTTGTCGTTGTGGGCGGGTTTGGGCTATTACAGCCGCGCGCGCAATCTGCACAAAGCCGCGCAACAAGTCGTCGGGCAATTCGGCGGTACGTTTCCATCCGAACGCAAAGACTTGGAAACCCTCTGCGGCGTAGGCAGAAGCACCGCCGCCGCCATTTGCGCCTTCGCCTTCAACCGCCGCGAAACCATTTTGGACGGCAACGTCAAACGCGTGCTCTGCCGCGTGTTCGCCCGCGACGGCAATCCGCAGGACAAAAAATTCGAAAACTCGCTCTGGACGCTTGCCGAAAGCCTGCTGCCGTCTGAAAACGCCGATATGCCCGCCTATACGCAGGGCTTGATGGACTTAGGCGCAACCGTGTGCAAACGAACAAAACCCTTGTGCCATCAATGCCCGATGGCGGACATCTGCGAAGCGAAAAAGCAAAACCGCATCGCCGAGCTGCCGCGCAAAAAAACCGCCCCCGAAGTGCAAACCCTGCCGCTTTACTGGCTGATTGTCCGCAACCAAGACGGCGCAATCCTGCTGGAAAAACGTCCTGCCAAAGGCATTTGGGGCGGGCTGTATTGCGTGCCGTGTTTTGAAAAATTAGACGAAACATACGATTACGCCGAGAAGCTCGGCATTTTTTCAGACGACCTTTCCGAGCAACCCGCCCTTACCCACCGCCTGACGCATCGTTTATTGATGATTACGCCGTTTGAAGCGCAAATCAGTTCGCCCGACACGCTGCCCCGTTCTGAAAACGCATCAAAAGATAACCGCTTCTGGGTGAAACCCGAAAATTTGGCGGATTACGGTTTGCCCAAACCGCTGGCAGATTATTTGAAACAAAAGCAGCAGGCATTGTTTTAAAAATGCTTGAAAACCAAACAGGCAGCATCCAACTCTAAAACACAATAAACATACCCGCGCGTTATACAAACCCTCCCGCCCCTGTCAGGAATCCCATGCACACACTCCCCCTGCTTACCCAACAGTTCGCCGAACTCTCGCCGTTTTTCTATTCCCGCGTTTCCCCTGAGCCGCTGACCGCGCCCTATTGGGTCGCCTTCAACACCGATTTGACGGCAGAGTTGAATCTGGATACAGATTTTCAGACTACCGCCAACCTTGCCTACCTCAGCGGCAACGCCCCGCAATACTCGCCCGCGCCCATTGCCAGTGTTTACAGCGGCCATCAGTTCGGCGTCTATACCCCGCGCCTTGGCGACGGGCGCGCGATCTTGATTGGCGACTCCGTCGATGCCGCAGGACAGCGCCAAGAGTGGCAGCTCAAAGGCGCAGGTAAAACGCCCTATTCCCGCTTTGCCGACGGGCGCGCCGTCTTGCGCTCCTCCATCCGCGAATACCTCTGTTCCGAAGCCATGCACGGTCTCGGCATCCCCACGACCCGCGCCCTCGCCCTGTGCGGCAGCGACGACCCCGTTTATCGTGAAACCGTCGAAACCGCCGCCGTTCTGACCCGCATCGCCCCGAGCTTTCTGCGCTTCGGCCATTTCGAATACTTCTATTACACCGGCCGCGAAGCCGAAATTCAACAACTTGCCGACTACCTCATCCGGCATTACTACCCCGACTGCCGAGATGCCGACAATCCCTACGCCGCCTTGTTGGAACAAATCCGAAACCGCACCGCCTATTCCGTCGCCGCATGGCAAAGCGTCGGCTTCTGCCACGGCGTAATGAATACCGACAACATGTCCGCCCTGGGGCTGACCATAGACTACGGCCCCTTCGGTTTCCTCGACGACTACGACCGCCGCCACGTCTGCAACCATTCCGACACCCAAGGCCGCTACGCCTACAATGCCCAGCCCTTCGTCGCCCATTGGAATTTTGCCGCCCTCGCCTCCTGCTTCGACGCCCTCGTCCCACACGAGACCCTCGAACAGCTCATCGACGGCTGGACAGAAGTTTTTCAGACGACCTATTTAGAGAAAATGCGCCGCAAACTCGGTTTACAGCAAGCAGACAAGAGAGACGACGAAAGCCTTATCGCCGACCTCTTCGCCGCCCTGCAAGACCAAAAAACCGACTTCACCCTGTTTTTCAGGAACCTGTCCGAAGTCAGCAATACACACGGCGAACCCCTCCCGCCCAAACTCGAACAAACCTTCAAAAACGGCGTTCCGCCCACCTTCATCCGCTGGCTCGGACGCTACCGCCAACGCCTGCGCGTCGAAAACAGCAATCCTGCCGAACGCGCAATACGCATGAACCTGACCAACCCGCTCTACATCCTGCGCAACTACCTTGCCGAACAAGCCATCGCCCAAGCCAGAAACGGCGACTACCGCGAAATCGAACGCCTGCGCCGCTGCCTCGCCCGTCCCTTTGACGAACAGGCAGAGTTCGCCGACCTTGCCGAACCGCCGCCCGAAGGCAGCATTCCGGTTTGCGTCAGTTGTTCAAGTTAGACGTTGAAGAAGACAGACAAAAAGGTCGTCTGAAAATATTCAGACGACCTTGACCGTAAAGAACGATATCAACAAAAATATAGTGGATTAACTTTAAATCAGTACGGCGTTGCCTCGCCTTGCCGTACTATCTGTACTGTATCTGCGGCTTCCGCCTTGTCCTGATTTAAATTTAATCCACTATACACCCATGCCCCATTTAAACGGTGGCACATCTTTTGCAACCAACCGAACAGACCGACCCAAAAAGGAAAACAGATGAAAAACATCCGCATCAAAATCTGCGGCATCACCCGCCCCGAAGACGCCCGAAAAGCTGCCGAGCTGGGCGTCGATGCCATCGGTTTGGTTTTTTACGCCGCCAGCAAACGCGCCGTCACGCCCGAACAGGCAAAAAAAATCGTGGCAGCCCTTCCCCCTTTCGTCTCCGTCGTTGCCTTATTCGTCAATGAAACAGCAGAAACCATCCGCGAAACCCTCCGGCAAGTACCCATCGACATCATCCAATTTCACGGCGACGAAGACGATGAATTTTGCCGTCAGTTTGACCGCCCCTATCTCAAAGCCATACGCGTCCAATCTGCTTCAGACATCGAAGCCGCACAAACCCGATTCCCCAACGCCCGCGCCCTGCTGTTTGATGCCTACCATCCCAACGAATACGGCGGCACAGGTCTGAGCTTCGACTGGACGCTGCTACCGGACAATCTGACCAAACCTTGGATTCTGGCAGGCGGCTTGACCCCGCAAAATATCGCGGCAGCCATCCAAACCAGCAATGCCGCGGCAGTCGATGTTTCAGGCGGCGTGGAAAGTGCCGGTGGCATCAAAGACGAAGCCAAAATGGCTGCCTTCATCCAAGCCGTCCGCGCCATTCGGTAAACCTTTTGGTCACAAAAACCGCTGACGCATTTTATACCGCTTATAGTGGATTAAATTTAAATCAGGACAAGGC
>NZ_KV821498.1:0-11165 GCF_001815675.1 Neisseria sp. HMSC065D04 | reverse complement strand
AACGCCGTCCTGGTTTAAAGTTAATCCACTATAATATGGGAAACAGGTATCCTGTATCTTATACAACACACAATTTACCCATTGATTTATATAGATTTTAAGAAAAAATAAGGCGATTACCTGACATTTGGTAAGCAGACAATCTGCCATTTTCTCAAAAAATAGAAAATTTTTGCATATAAAAATTTGACAAAACGATGCCTTTCGTAGATAATAACGCCCGTTGAGTTGCTTGATGCAGCTTGATTTTTCTCCTCTATTTCTCCTTTGTAGACTTGGCGCATATCCCAAACGATATGCGCATTTTTTTATCTTAATATTCCAAGTTTAAAATAAAATCAAATAAAACAAGATATTCCCATCTACTTCAATTCTCACGCATACAAAAATCCATCTTTAGAAAACGTATCATCCCCAATAAAAAATCAACAAACACCCACCGTTTACCCTCCCCTGTCAAAGCAAAAATAATGGTTGCAAAGCGTGTTTCCTCTTTCCCCTCCTCCGTTGATTTGAAATACCGATAAAAAAGGTCGTCTGAAAACAAAAAATCCGTTTTCAGACGACCTTTTAAAATCATTCGGTATTATTCGGCGTTATTTTGTGCCACTTCTTCAGTTTCGGCGGCTGCGCCGACTTGCTCGGCTTCTACTGCCTCAGTTTTCGCTGCCTGTTTGGCCGCTTGGCGCTCGGCTTGTTCTGCCAAAGCCTGCTGGACAAACGGATGCTGTTGGGCGATGGCTTGTTCTTCCGCGCTGACTTCGCCTTTGAAGCGGTTGTTCAAATCAAAACGTTTTCCACCGCGCGCCAAGGCTTTGAGGTAGCGGGGGCGGCGGCAATGGTTGGCGAGAACGCGGGCGATCAGTGCAGGATCGTATTGGGGCAGTGCGGCAACAAGGTCTTGGTCGATGCCGACGGCCAGCGGTTTGAATCGTTTGAAGACGTCGTATTTGCCGTAGATGTGGTCGGCAATCATGTCGGTCTGTTTTTTCTTGCTCATGGTTTGGACGGCGGATTTCAAAGCTGCGCCCAAAGCGGTTTCTTGTGTCATGTCGTTTGTATTCCTCTAAAATAAAGCCGTGCGTTTCGCTATGGCACGGTAATGGCGGTATTTTAGTATAAAGCCTGTGTTTTGGCTAAGTTTTTTTGCGAATGTTCGATTGTAAATGTTTATTTGCGGACGGGCCGGCACACTTATCTTAATAGGCGTTGAGAAAGGTCGTCTGAAAATGTTCGGCACAATCCGTCATGTTTGTTTTCAGACGACCTCTTTCGATTTTATCCGCACTACTTGGTAATGTCTGGCGTATCGACGGCTACGTCGGCATTTTGCGCGCGATGGCGCAGGGCGTGGTCGATAAGCACGAGCGCGAGCATGGCTTCGGCGATGGGGGCGGCGCGCAGACCGACGCAGGGGTCGTGTCTGCCGTGGGTGGCGAGTTCGACAGGATTGCCGTTGATGTCGATGCTGCGGCGCGGTGTGGCGATGGAGCTGGTGGGTTTGATGGCAATGTTGACGTGGATATCTTGTCCGGTGCTGATGCCGCCGAGGATGCCGCCTGAGTGGTTGGACAGGAAGCCTTGCGGGGTAAGTTCGTCGCCGTGTTCGCTGCCGCGTTGGACGACGCTGCCGAAGCCCGCGCCGATTTCCACGCCTTTGACAGCGTTGATGCCCATCATGGCGTAGGCGATTTCGGCATCGAGGCGGTCGAAAACGGGTTCGCCCAAGCCGACGGGGACGTTGGCCGCTTCGATATGCAGTTTCGCGCCGACGGAATCCAACGATTTGCGCACGCTGTCCATATAGTTTTCCAGCTCGGCGATTTGGCTTTGGTTGGCAGCGAAGAAGGGATTTTGGGAGATGTGTTCGCAGCCTTCAAACTGAATTTCTTTTTCGCCGACTTGGGTCACGTAGGCGGTGATTTCTGTGCCGAATTTTTCTTTCAGCCATTTTTTGGCGACGGCTCCGGCGGCAACGCGGGCGGCGGTTTCGCGGGCGGAGCTTCTGCCGCCGCCGCGGTAGTCGCGCGTGCCGTATTTGTGCCAGTAGGTATAGTCGGCATGACCGGGGCGGAAGCTGGTGGCGATGTTGCCGTAGTCTTTGCTGCGTTGGTCGGTATTGCGGATTAAGAGGGCGATGGGGGTGCCGGTGGTTTTGCCTTCGAAGACGCCGGAGAGGATTTCGACTTGGTCGGCTTCGCGGCGTTGGGTAACGTGGCGGCTGGTGCCGGGTTTGCGCCGGTCGAGGTCGGCTTGGATGTCTGATTCGGCCAATGCCAGTCCGGGCGGGCAGCCGTCGATGATGCAGCCCAAACCTGCGCCGTGGCTTTCGCCGAAGGTGGTAACGGTGAAGAGTTGTCCGAAAGTGTTGCCTGCCATGTTTCCCTCTATCGGTCATTTTCTGAAAGATGACGGATTTTAGCATACAAAGGTCGTCTGAAACGCTTTCGGCGGGCGAAGCCTGCCTTTGACACGCCTTCTGTTATCGAATCAAATCCCAAGCGAATTTGCCTATGGTCAGACACAGCAACACCATAAATCCATAACGTAGAAACTGGGTGCCGCCGCGTATCGCCAATTTCGCGCCGACCACGCCGCCGCACAAATTCGCCAGCGCAAGCGGGATTGCCCACGCCCAAACGACGTGTCCTTGCGGGATGAAAAATGTCAGCGCGGCGAGATTGGTGGTCGAGTTGATGACTTTGCCCGATGCGTTTGCTGTCAAAAAATCGTAGCCGTAAAAGCGGACGAACACGAAAGCCAAAAGGCTGCCCGTCCCCGGTCCGAAAATCCCGTCGTAAAAGCCGATTAATGCGCCGAAAAACAAGCCCCACAAGGTTTCGCGGCGCGTCAGCTTTTCAGTGCGCACCGTTTGTCCCAAATCTTTTTTGATAAAGGTATAAACACACATGGCAATCATAATGACCAGCATCGCCGGTTTCATGTATTGCACAGGGAAGAAAACCACGGCTTTCGCGCCCAGATAGGAAGCAGCAAAAGCCAGCACGGCGGCGGGCAGCAGCATTTTCCACGGCACAAGGATTCTGCGCAGATATTGCCCCGTGGCAGTAACCGTCCCGCAGCAGGAGGCAAACTTATTCACGCCCATCACCGAAGCAACAGGCGTGGAAGTTGGCAGCAAGTTAAACAGCCCGGGTATTTGCAACAACCCGCCGCCGCCGACCGCCGCGTCCATCAGTCCGGCGCAAAATCCGGTGAGCAGTAAGAGGTAGAAAAAGGAATCTACGGGCATAGTCCCTCCCTTGAAAAAAGCCGCCTTATCGGTGTCGCGCGATTGTGGCGGAATGCTATCTGGAACAGGCGGTATTTTAACTGAAAACCAACCTGCGCCGTATTGCCGCCTATCCCGTTTCAGACGACCTTTTCTTTTAGATTCAGTGACTCACATTGCGGAAGAGGCGTTCCTCCATTAGAATCCGCCCTTCCTTGTTTTCCCCTGCCCATAAGGCACAACTACGGACAAAACCGTTTTCAGACGACCTGTTTGACCCGATACCGCAAAAGCGCAATGCCACTGCCCGCTGACTGACTTTCTTTTCGGTCGCTTTAAAGATATAGTGGGTCAACTTAAAACAAGAGCGGCTTTGCGTTGCCCTGCCCTGCGTTTTATCCATCTGCCTAAAATGATGCGTTTCAGCTCAGTTGAAAGAAACTCCGCGATGAAAGAATTAGACAAAACCGACCTGAAAATCCTGAAAATCCTTCAGCAAAATGCCCGCACACCCATGACGGAGTTGGCAGAAAAAGTCGGATTATCCACCACTCCGGTTACCGAACGCGTCCGCCGCCTTGAGCGCGACAATTTCATTACCGGCTATCATGCCCGCCTCAACCCGCACCAACTCGGGCAAAGCCTGCTGGTCTTTGTCGAGCTGAAGCTGCGTTCCAAATCGGGCAATATTTTTGAAGATTTCCGTCGTGAAATCATGCGGATTCCGCAAATTTTGGAATGCCACCTCGTATCCGGCGAATACGATTACCTGATCAAAGTCCGCCTGCCCAATATGGCGGCTTATCGGGACATGTTGGGCAATATCCTGCTGCACCTGCCTGCGGCAGCGGAAAGCCGCAGCTATGTCGTCATGGAAGAGGTCAAAGAAACGGCAGTGTTAGATTTAGAGTGATTTAACTACATTAAAAAAGGTCGTCTGAAAGTTTATAACGTTCAGACGACCTTTTTTCAAAATACCTTTTATACCCACGATAGAAACACTATCAACCAAGATGCTTTGACAGTTTCAAACCCATCCCTTCCCCATCAAGCCCAAGCATTTCCCTACCAAACCCACAAACAAAAAAAATGCACACATTCAATTGAATGTGTGCCAAGTCTACAAAGGAGAAATAGAGGAGAAACTATTAACTGACTACTCGAACCAGCTAACGAATCGGATTATCCATGAAAATAAAATTTTAGGCAAGTATTTTTCTTGTAAAGTTTCTAAATTAATTCATTGTAATATTTAAGCTGTAACTCTATTTCATCACTCTTAGCCTACCGTATCCCAATAAAATAAAAACCACCCGCTGCAAACCGAATACCAAACCGGCATCAGCAGCTTCCAAGCCTGCCTGCCGAATCAATGTTAAAATACGCACCTCTTTCATTCACGAGCAAAACACATTATGACCGCCGCCATCGAACACGTCCAAGCCGCCGCCTTTGATTTGGACGGCACACTATGCGATTCCGTCCCCGACCTTGCCGCCGCAGCCGAAGCCATGCGTGAATATCTCGGCATGGAGCCGCTGCCCGCCAAAACAGTAGAAAGCTACGTCGGCGATGGCATCGGCAAACTCGTCCACCGCGTCATCACCAACGACCGCGATCAAGAAGCCGCGCCCGATTTGTGGGAAAAAGGTTTCGTGTTCTACATGAAATACTACCGCGACCACTTGAGTGACTTCACCCGCCCCTACCCCGAAACCGAAGCCGGACTGGCATTGCTCAAATCGCTGGGCATCCCGCTGGTGGTCATCACCAATAAAAACGAAATCCTCGCCGCCGAACTCTTGAAACAGCTCGGACTCGCCGACTACTTCAGCCTGATTCTCGGCGGCGACAGCCTGCCCGAAAAGAAACCCAGCCCACTGCCGCTGCAACACGCCGCCGAAGTCTTGGGCATCGACCCCGCCAATATGATCATGGTCGGCGACTCCCGCAACGACATCATCGCCGCCAAAGCCGCCGGCTGCCTCAGCGTCGGCGTCACCTTTGGCTACGGCGACATGACTTTATTGTCGCAAGACAAGGCGACCCAACCCGACTGGATTATCGGCTCGCTGCCCGAAATCTACGAAAACCTGCGACCGAAAAAAGCAGAAGACGACGAGTAATCAGTATCCTTGTTTTCAGACGACCTTTATTTCTGTTTCAAAGGTCGTCTGAAAACAGAGCCGTGGAAATAAAAAGATTCGTCATTCTCGAACAAAGAGAATGACGGAATGAAAGTTCCTTATTTCCCCTCTATCCGAACCCACAAGTCAGATTCAAGAATCTGACCTACGAATCGACCTTTTCAGACGACCTCTGCATGAAACCCCCAAAATCCCTGCGCGCCCGCGCGATGGACATCCTTTCCCGACAGGAAATCAGCCGCGTCGGGCTTAAGCGCAAGCTCGCCCCGTATGCCGAAAGCGAAGAAGAATTGGAAAACGTGTTGGATGAATTTGCCGAACGCAACTGGCAATCCGACCAACGCTACGCCGAAGCCTACATTCACAACAAAAGCCGCCAACACGGTTCCCTGCGCCTGAAACAGGCATTGGCGCAGCAAGGCATAGACGAAACCGTCAGCCGCGAATTCATACCCGACAAAGCGAGCGAACTGCAAACCGCAGTCGCCGTGTTGCGCAAAAAATTCAAACAGCCCGCCACCGATTTGAAAGACAAACAAAAACAAGCGCGGTTTCTCGCCTATCGCGGCTTCGATATGGACACCATCCACGCCGCGCTCAAAAGCAGTTGGGACGGAGACGATGTTTTTGAATACGGAGAAAATTAAACCGCCCTGCTTGAATCTTCCTGTCCATCGGCGTACCCTTACGCTTTTGCCACCCATTCACAACAGAGATGACCATGTCCGAAGAACAACGCAACGCCCCTAATCCGCTTTTGGAAGACGAACGCAAAAACCCCGTTTACCGACTCGGTCGGGCTGTCGCCGGATTCATGGTTATCGTATGGGCGGGCGTATTGATTTTGGTGTTTTATTTAGTATTCCGTTTTTGGTTAAACTAAATTTCTCGCACGCCCTCCATCCCATTTTCTACAACCGTTTGCACTTTGCAAAAAGGTCGTCTGAAAAATCAAATATCGAGACCTTTGCAAAAATAGTCTGTTAACGAAATTTGACGCATAAAAATGCGCCAAAAAATTTCAATTGACTAAAACCTTCCTAATATTGAGCAAAAAGTAGGAAAAATCAGAAAGGTTTTGCATTTTGAAAATGAGATTGAGCATAAAATTTTAGTAACCTATGTTATTGCAAAGGTCTCATATCGATTTTTCAGACGACCTTTTCCAATTTATCAAAACACATTTGAATTCAGATCAGGCAACACCATACCGGCTTAAAGCCATTCACATTAAATTATCTATCCGCTCAAAACCAACCGGCAACAGCGTGAAACAGATAAGTCATACCGCTCCACGCCCATTTACTTACTGCAACCGTTATCCAACCCATCAACACCAACGCAATCAAACCGAAAAAATCAGGTATATGCAGATAAAGCCAAGCCGCAACAGGTTTACGCCAAAAATCTGATTGCTGCTGTTTCTTCTCCAAAGCCGCGTGCATAAACGGTCGCTCCAAATGCAGGTCACAATCCACGCCATACTCGCTGCGCACATACTCATTGATGACTTTCAAAGTACGGCGGCTCGGCTGCAAGAAAATATCGATAAGCGTACCGACGACAGGAATCATGCCGAGCACCATATCGGCAAAAGCAAGATATACGGCAGGACGCATTTTATGATCCGGCACACCCAACTCCCGCCCCATACGAAAAGCCTTCATCGTCAAAAAAAGCCCGGCAATATCCCCGACAAAAGGTATCAGCGACAATATGGCATCAACGCCGATTCCTTGTTTGGTAAAAGGAATGCAAAACAAACTATCCATAGTATTGGCATATTTAGCCAACTCGCGCTCACGTCGGATGATTTCCTGACGCTCATAAGGTATAGGTGTGTGCTTCATCATGTTTTTATTGTAGTGGGTGAATAAAATTCAGAGCGGTACAACGTCATGGTTGTTTACTTACGATCATTCTCCATAAAAACCAATTGCAGTATGGCTGTTTGTAACGCAAGGTCATCTGAAAATACGGTTCCAAATATTGAAAACCATATTTCAGACGACCTTGGGTTCGTCGCTTACATTATTTGATTGGTTTTAAAGTTGGCAGAACGGTATCCCAAATAGCGAGGACTTCGGCTTCGCTACGCTTCGTTCCATCTTTCTTCTCGGTACCAAACTGCATCATGATGCGCGGATTGCCGCCGTCTCGTTCCCAAATCAACATATATTTGTTGCCGTCCCACTTGATCAGTTTTTCCGTGCCTGACATGCCGTTAATCGTACGCGGGCCTTGGCGGATGGTGCGGTAGCCTGTAATTTTAAAAATTTTTGCCAATGCGCTTTTTTCAGGAGCAATATCCCGTTGCAGCAGCGTCGGTTCGCCTTTCTCAAGCTCGTCGCCATGCATGATTTCCAGACTCATATCGTGTTGCTTGGCAAATTCGACAGTTGTATGCGCTGTAAACGGTTTTTTGCCATCGTCTTCAATAAAACCGCCTATTAGGCAGATACCATGCCGATTCGGTACTTCAAACTCTTGCCGTACCCGCAGGTTATTCAGGAAATCTTGGCGGAATTTTTTCTCCATGCCATTTATCAATTCTTTCTCTTTGGCTTTCCAGTTGGCAGGGACTTTGCCGTTTTCGGCGGGAATATAGAAATAACCACGTACAATATAAGCGTCATTATTATCTAGTTTGAAATATAAATAGGCTTCGTAGGGCATACCATGTTTCTTAACATATCTACCATCCCAATCAAAATCACTACGCGTTACCTGCATCATCGCCCGCCCCTGAATCAGAGCACGGGTATCAACGACAAGGTCAGTTCCATCTCTACCACTTTGCTTAGTCTCATTGATAGTGCTAACATTTCTCTTCCAGTCGTTAAACATAACCATCACGCTCCAGCCGTTGTAGTCAATGTGCGTACTACCATGATGGCGTTGGGATGGCAGGCGCAATTGATAGCGGCCGCTGCAATAGGGTTGTTCGGTCCAGTAGGCGGTATCGATAGATGAAGAAGCAGTAGTCATGGAGGGATTCCTTTCTGTAAGTGGTGAAACGGCAGGGGCGCATGCAGCAAGTAGGGAAGCTGCCAACAATACAGTAGCGGTCTGTTTCATCATAAGTTCCTTTAAGGGATTAATCTTCCTGTCCGCGTAAAGCGACAGATTCTAAAACAGCAAACAAGGCGTCATGACGGGTTTCATCAAAATTATATGAAGAACCATGCTCGTAACCACCCACATTTTTATCTCCGGTTACCAATACATCTTTTCTTGCAAAAAAGCCTTGGGTAATCGGCGCTTCTCCCGAAGCTGTAGGGACGGTACCATCTCCTCTGTCTGTCCTCTTTTTTTCAGTAAGTTGAAGAAAGTAATCTTCACCCCTCAGTTTCATTTTTACCTTACCTCTAGGTCCGGAATCTTTAGGCTTAGTCAATACCGCCTCGATCAACTCTTGCTTAGTCAAGTCTTCAGGGAAATTCCTATCACTCACCCATTTAATGGTATCCCAGGTGAGATGATCTTTACTGTCACAAAAACTGATTCGGGTTTTATTATCATCAGTCAAATAGTAAGTAGCATGCTTTTCTTGAAATTTTTCTACTCTTTCTAAGTTTTTTTCAAAAATATCCTCATCTGCTTTGTCTTTTTGAAAAACAGTCTTTGCACCATTCGGATTAAAATTAATGTAGTCTATTTGCTCTTCTTGTTGCCCGTCATTAAGATTTTTCGGCTTGGTCGGCCATAAACCAAACCATTTATCATAATTTTGATAGAGTTCTTCAGTATTGAAACTAAAGCGTATATTTTTCCCCTCATCATCTGCCACATGAAGCCAAGCATTGGGATCACTTACATTATCTCCACTAAAGCGGCGGGGGGTATAATTCGGCCAAGGGGTCAGCTGCATGGCACCAGGCGAATTGAGCAAAATGGGGGAAGTTGCGCGTGAGGTAAAACCCAGCACCCCTGCAAAACCAAAATCTTTCAATGCACTTAACCATAAAGTCGGTGTGAAATATTCATAAAAACGGCGCGGTGGCGGCTCCTTACTAAATCCCGCCCTTAACCGTTTATAAAAAGCAGGTGAGCCCGTAGCAGGCATAACATTATGAAAAATACCACAAATTTTATCAGCGTTTTTAGTATCAGCTGGCTCATCACTGGTTGCCTGCTTTGCATATGCACGCGTTACCAAACCGCCCATAGAATGGGTAAGAATCAAAAATTGCTCACTATTGCATTCTTCCAATGCGCGCTGGATCCTGCTATTCAAGTCACTGGGACCAAAGGGGAAATTGATACCATCCTCTTTTCTTGATTCCAAATACTCTAAAGACTTCGTATGGTAACCAGTCCCCGATTCGGCATTATCACGCAACCAGTTGTAGCCGCATATATAGACAGGAAACTGATAATTCACCGCTTTTTTCAGCCATTCCGCCAACATTTTCTGCGCCTCAGCGCTGGACTCCTGTTTAGATAAAGGCTTTTCCAACTTTGGCTGCTCTTTGTCGCGATTGATGATATATCGATCTATCCTTGCCAATACGGCTTTCCAAGGCTGCGTATCTTTTTTCTTTGCAACAAAATTCGCATAATCACTATCACTCAAGCCATTTGTTCCATTTTGATTTCCATTGCTGGTTTTAGCAGCATCTCGAATATCTTGAGCCAAATTATTCAGATTATTTTCTAAAAAAACCGCAAAATCTTGATAAGCATCGGCATTAACCGTTCCCCAGCCTCGAAAACGCAATTGTTCTTTGATTAACTCTTTAGGACGGGGTTTTCCATTTTCCCATCTCTCTTTCCATTCCTCATATTGCTTTTGCTCATCACGAATTTCCGAAGAATCAGAAGAAGGGCTTTTTTGCAGTTGCGCCATCTTAAGTTTATGACGATGCTCACCGGCCTTTAAAATCTTTTTTTTCAAACATTCAGTATTAGTTCTTATAGGATTTTTAGGAATATGTATTATCGGCCCTCGCCAATCGACAGCAGTCAATTCTTGATGAATTTCCCGATGACGTGCTTTTACCCTACGAAATAGACCATCTTTAAACGCTGCACCTATTGATTTTAATAGACCGTTTGGCGGCATCCATGACTTTTCTACTTTTTCCTTCTTGAGCACCTCCCAGTCCTTTTCCTGATTCTCCTCTCCGTTTTCAACATCTTTAGCCGGCTCTCCCGATTCAGATTTTTGACTGGGCTTTACCCAACCGTTTCGATATAGCAGATTGGATCCCATAATGCCGGGGAGAAGCATGATCGGCATATAGCGTGCAATCTCCATCTGGCATTTTTGCTGATCTTCCGTAGATGTCATCCTCGCTTGTGCGGTCGGATTGCCGTTTTTATCCAATGTCGGATTTAATTTAATGTTTGGGTCAATCATTTCTTCTTGTCCTTAGGCAAAAGAGTCAAGGTAAATTTTTCCATAGTAGAATCATTGCGCTGAATGCCGGTACTACCATTTGCATCCGTAGTCCCCCGTATTTTGGTACCGTCAGCACGTGTTAGAACAAATCGGCGGTTTGCAATCGGGCTTCCATTTAAAGTGGTAACGATTACTTCCTGATCAAATTTTGATTTAGGCATATCATTAAACATATGGCTCAAGCTCTGCGGTCCCGTCACCTCCAACGGCGCCTTCACCCTAACCAGCTTCGGACTGCCAATCTCAATTTCTCCATTCGAGAATTTGATGTATGCGCCTTTACAGGTAATTAAAACTTCCTCTTGCGCTGCAATATTTACTCTGCCTGAACTACTGGTCAGCACCGCGTCCTTCAGCGCATTCAGCTGCAACTCGTCATTCT
>NZ_KV821497.1:0-353 GCF_001815675.1 Neisseria sp. HMSC065D04 | reverse complement strand
CTTTGTCGGCATAGACGGTCGTACCTTCGGCAATGCCTTCCAACAAAGGGGACAGATGGTTGCACTCATGGGTATTGGCAGGAGTGATGTGCAGTTTCTCGATATAGCCTTCCTCATCGGTACGGGTATGTTGTTTGTAACCGAGTTTGTAGAGGCCGTTTTTCTTTGTCCAACGGGCATCTTTGTCCTTACTCGGTGTGGTTTGGCCGCTGACTTGTCCTTCCTCGTCGACTTCTATGGCCTGACGCTGTTTGCTGCCGGCAGTCTGAATAATGGTGGCATCAATGACGGCGGCGGATGCCTTCTCTAATTTTAGGTTTTTTTCGGCCAGTTGTCGGTTAATCAGTTCCAGC
>NZ_KV821496.1:116291-127228 GCF_001815675.1 Neisseria sp. HMSC065D04 | reverse complement strand
CGCCTTGTCTCATTTTTATTTTAATCCACTATAATCCACTATAAATCGTCTTTTGAGATGGGGCAAAGCGGGCTTGAATCCGTAGGCAACGGTTTCAATATCAGAGGTCGTCTGAAAACAAGCGCAGCGGATTGCGTTCAAATATTTGCCCAATAAAAAAGCAGCCCGTTTCAGGCTGCTTTTTGCGTTATGGGATGTAGCGTATCAATCTTATACCACTTCAGCTTTGGTGATGACGACAGGTTCGGTCGGTACGTCGTCGTGGTAGCCGTGGCGTTTGGTGGCGACGCCTTCGATGGCATCGACCACATCAAAACCATCGACTACTTTGCCGAATACGGCGTAGCCCCAGTCTTGAACGACGGTTTTGCCGTACAGTTCTTTGGAACGGAAGTTCAGGAAGGCGTTGTCGGCGGTGTTGATGAAGAATTGCGCGCTGGCGGAATGCGGGTCGGAAGTGCGCGCCATGGCGACGGTGTATTTCTCGTTGGGCAGGCCGTTGGACGCTTCGTTTTGAATCGGCTCGCGTGTTTCTTTTTCGTTCATGTTCTCGTCCATACCTCCGCCTTGAATCATGAAGCCTTTGATGACGCGGTGGAAGATTACGCCGTCGTAGAAGCCGTCTTTGACGTATTGCTCGAAGTTTTTGGCGGTAACGGGGGCTTTGTCGAAATCGAGTTCGATTTTGATGTCGCCTTTGTTGGTGTGCAGGATAATCATGGGTTTCCTTTCGTTAAGAATCTTCCTAAAAATGGTGATGGGCGGAAAAACTTCAAGGTCGTCTGAAAAATATTCTTTCAGACGACCTTGTGGTTATGGTTTTACGGGTTTACATCAGGATGAAATAAGCCCACAGCGCAACCAATACGATACAGAGGACGTTCAGCAGCAAGCCGACGTTCATCATTTCGCGTTGCTTGATTAACCCCGTACCGAACACAATCGCGTTGGGTGGCGTGGCAACCGGCAGCATGAACGCGCAAGATGCGCCGATGCCGATAACGAATACCAAAACTTGTTCGGGCAGCCCCATTTGCGTGGCGATGCTGGCGAAAATGGGGACGAGCAGCGCGGCGGAGGCGGTGTTACTGGTGAACTCGGTCAGGAAGATGATGAAGGTGGCGACTACGAAAATCACCAGCAGCGGATGCGCGGCGGTGAAAGTGGTAGCCACCTGCTGACCCAAGGCTTCGGATGCGCCGGAAGATTGCAGCAGCGCGCTCAAGCTGATGCCGCCGCCGAAGAGCATCAACACACCCCAGTCGGTATTGCGGGCGACTTCTTTCCATTGCGCCACTCCGAATACGACGACGGCGACGGCGGCAATCAGGGCGATGACGGTATCGGGGTTGGAAATACCGAATGCTTCTTTGATTTTGGAGCTGAATACCCAAGCGACAGCAGCAGCGATGAAAATCAACAGTGCAATCACGCGGTGCAGCGTCCAAGGGATAGACTCGGCTTTGACTTCGACGCGTTCGTTCAGATTGGGCTTGAGGATGACGTACATGGAAAACAGCATCAAGGGCAGAATCAACAGCATCATCGGCAGGCCGAGCTTCATCCAGCCGACGAAGTCCAGATTCAGGGCTTTGGCGGCGATCATGTTCGGCGGCGAACCGACCACGGTACCCAAACCGCCGATACTGGCGCAGTAGGCGATACCGAGCAGGACGAAGACGTAGGTTTTACGTTCTTTTTCTTGGTCGAGGTGGCTCATCATACCCATTGCCAAAGGCAGCATCATGGCGGCGGTGGCGGTATTGCTGATCCACATGGACAGGAAGGCGGTAACGGCAAACAGCATCAATACGGCAACTTTCATATTGCCGCGCGACAGGCGCAAGAGGTTGACGGCGATTTTGCGGTCGAGACGCTGCATGTGCAGGGCGGTAGCAAGCGCGAAGCCGCCGAAGAAGATGTAAATCGTCGGATCGGCAAAGCCCGCCATCGCTTTTTTGATGTCCATATCGGGGAAGCCGAGCACGACGGCGAGAATCGGCACCATCAATGCGGTTACCGTGATGTGGACGGCTTCGGTGAACCAAAGCGCGGCAACGAAAATCAACAGCGCAATGCCTTTGTTGGCATCGGTGCTGTAGGGCAGGATGCTGTAAATGCCGAAACAGACGACGGCGGAAATGATGGTGGTCAGCAGGCCCTTAAAGTCGGTAATCGGCTTTTGCGCACTGAGCAGCTCGACATTCTCAGGATGCTGGGTTTTGTCCTTTGCATGTAAGTCCATGGAGTATTCCTCTGAAACATAACGTGAAATCGCTAAAACCGCTGAAGCATAGGCTCATCGCCCGACATTGCTTTTTTATTGATTTCACTGAATCGGTTTTTCTTGTTTCCCGCAGCGGGTTGTTCGCAGGCTTTGGATTTCAAGCAAACAAAGCCGTGCGGCATGGCAATGAGTATATTTGTAATCGGGTGTAGTGTAAATATAATGTTAACAATCGGGCGCGGTTTTTTACGAAAACGGATTGATGGGAAACTAAAAATATCTTTTTGTTGATTTTCAGACGACCTCCTTTGTAGTTAAAGCGTTAAGGTCGTCTGAAATGCCTAAAACATGCCGTTATCGTGATATGATGCCGCATCTTTAACGACGCCGTCACGTCAATGAAAAAAATATTCAAAATCCTCCTGAAAGCCCTGTTGGCGTTTATCATCGCCGCTATCCTTTACTTTGCCACCGCCTACATACTTGGTAAGATTCCGCAGGACAGCATTGAAGCCTCCGACGGCGACGTCACACTTTACCTGAACAGCAACGGCGTACACGCCGACATCGTCATGCCGCTTTCAGACGACCTTTTCGACTGGACCAGCATCATCAATCCTGCCGACAGCCCCGCAGGGCAAGGCGATGCGCCCATCCGCTATGTCGGCATAGGCTGGGGCGAGCGCAATTTCTATTTGAACACGCCGCAGTGGTCGGATTTGACCGCCTCTACGGCCGTACAGGCGTTAAGCGGAGTCAACAGCACGCTGATTCACGCCATCTACTACCGCGAGCCGCCGAGAGAAGGCGAAAATACCGTCAAATTCACCGTCAGCCGCGAACAATACCGCCGCCTGAGTGCCAACCTGATGCGCCATTTCAAGTTGAAAGCGGGCAAAGCCATCCCCGTCGCCGGAGCGCATTACAGCGCTGATGACGCATTCTATGAGGCAGAAGGACGCTACCATCTTTTCAATACGTGCAACAGCTGGCTCAACCGCCGCCTGACCGAAAGCGGCATCAACGGCGTTGTTTGGACACCGTTCCCCGATCCGCTGCTCGACAGCCACCGCACCAATACAGCAGAAAAACCATGAAAACCCTGACCATCCGCCATCTCACGCTCGGCAGCGGACAGCCGAAAATCGCCGTTCCCTTGATTGCCCGAGACGAAGCAGCCTTATCCGCCGCCCTGAAAAACCTCGAACACGCCTGTTTCGATATTATCGAGTTCAGAGCCGACTATTTCGCCCAAGCGGGCAACCCCGAATACCTACTTACCCAAGCCGCCGCCGTGCGCCGCGCCTTTCCCGAAACCCCGCTGCTGTTCACCTTCCGACGCGCAGAGGAAGGCGGCGAATACCCTTGCAGCAAAGCGTATTATTTCGAGTTGCTCGATAAAGCCACCGCTTCAGGCATCATCGACATCATCGACATCGAACTTTCCGCCGGCGAAGGCGAAGTCCTCCAAGCGATTGCCGCCGCCAAAGTGCACGACACCGCCGTCCTGATGAGCAACCACGATTTCCATCAAACGCCCGCTAAATCGGACATCACAGGTCGTCTGAAAAAAATGGAAGAGGCAGGCGCAGACATCTGCAAAATCGCCGTAATGCCCCAAAGCCCCGCCGATGTCCTGACGCTTTTGGACGCCACTTGGGAAGCCTGTCAAACCGCAAACCGCCCGATCGTTACCATCTCCATGGGCAAGCTTGGACTCGTTAGCCGCATCGCAGGCTCGACCTTCGGCTCCGCCATCACATTCGGCACGGCAGGAGCCGCCTCCGCCCCCGGCCAGCTCGATTCCGCCAACCTGAAAAACATCTTGGATGTTTTGGAAAACGGCAACACCGCCGGATAACAATAAATACAAAAAAACAAAAGGTCGTCTGAAACAGCGTTCAGACGACCTTTGTAGGATATTCCGCTATAATGGCGGCAATTTGAATAGAAAAGGAAAGTTATGAACCGTCTGTACCCCCACCCGATTATCGCCCGCGAGGGCTGGCCGTTTATCGGCGGCGGTTTGGTATTGAGTTTGTTGGTGTCTGCCTGCTGCGGCTGGTGGTCGCTGCCGTTTTGGATTTTCACCGTATTTGCCCTACAATTTTTCCGCGATCCCGCCCGCGAAATCCCACAAGACCCCGAAGCGATTTTAAGCCCCGTTGACGGACGCATCGTCGTCGTCGAGCGCGCGCGTGATCCTTACCGTGATACCGAAGCGTTGAAAATCAGCGTGTTCATGAACGTCTTCAATGTCCACTCGCAAAAATCGCCTGCCGACTGCACCGTGACTGCCGTCGAATACAATAAAGGCAAATTCCTCAATGCCGATTTGGACAAAGCCAGTACCGAAAACGAACGCAACGCCGTGCTGGCGACTACCGCGTCAGGTCGCGAAATCACCTTCGTCCAAGTCGCAGGCTTGGTTGCCCGCCGCATTTTGTGTTACACCAAAGCAGGCGAGAAACTGACCCGCGGCGAACGCTACGGCTTTATCCGCTTCGGTTCGCGCGTCGATATGTATCTGCCGGTTGACGCGCAGGCACAAGTTGCCATCGGCGACAAAGTCACCGGCGTGCGCACTGTTTTGGCGCGCCTGCCGCTCCAAGCTCCTGAAGTTGCCGCGCCGACTGAAACCGCAAGCGCCGCGCAAGCGGAAACGCCCGCTCCGGCGCAAGCTGCCGCCGAAGTAGCCCAATCCGAAATCGAAGCGGCTGCCGATAAAGTCCGCAATGCCGCAGAGCAGTCATTGAAAGACTGACGGCTGAAAGCTGAACAAGAGGTCGTCTGAAAACCTTTTTCAGACGACCTTGTTTTATCAGAAACGGTAAATACGGTATAATTTGAACCCAACACACATTACACCCGACGGATTGATTCCCCGTCGGTTTTCCCTTTTCAGACGACCTGTACCGAATATCAAAAATCCATCCATGACCGCAAAATCCTCTAAAACCGCATCAAAAACTAAAGCCAAAACAAACGCCAAACCGAGCACGCGCCGTCAAAGCCAAACGAAGGCGCAGACAGAGCCGAACAAGGTTTCCGAGCGTTTGAAGGCTGCCAAAGCGCTGCAAAAAAATGAAGAAAAAAAAGCGCGCCCCGAGTATGTCGTCAATCTGATTAACGACGCGCTGTGGCTCTTCGGGCTGATGGTGACGGTCTTTATCGCCATTTCTCTCGCCAGCTTCAAAATGACCGACCCCGCATGGTCGCGTAGCGTGCCGAAATCAGACGATATCGCCAATTTCGGCGGGCTGTTTGGCGCGTATGTTTCCGATGTCGGCTATTATCTTTTTGGTCTGTCGTTTTGGTGGTGGATCGTCGCTTCGTGCGTTTTCCTCTATAAAAATTTCCGCCCGCTGCAAAAGCGAGAAGACTACAAATCCTACAACCACGGCGTTGCCGCGCTGGCTTTGTTCCTGCTTTTGGTGTGCAGCCCGATTCTCGAATACTTCACCCTTCAAAATACCTTGGACGAAACCCTGCCTGTCGGTGCGGGCGGTTTGGTCGGCGCTTTGGCTGGTTCGGGCTTGACTTGGCTGTTGGGCAAATCCGGCAGCCTGCTGATTATGTGCGTCATGCTGCTGCTTTCCGTCTCTTTGCTGGCGCAAGTGTCTTGGCTGGAAGTCATGGCGAAAACAGGACGCAATACCGAAAGCCTGTTTTCAGGCATTTGGGGTCGTCTGAAAAAGGCGTTGGGCAGACGCAAGGATGACGGCTCGACCGCCGAAGCCTTGGAAACGGAAAACACCCGCCGCATGGTGAAAGAAGCCAAAAACATCACCGCTACGCCCGTTACACCGCTTGCAGGCAGCACCAGCAACCGCAAATCCGTCGCAGTCTCCGTCGCGCCGCCACCCAAAATTCAGGCTTCCTTGTTTGAAGACAACGAGCCGCAACAAACAGGCGAATACCACAAACCCAGCATGAACCTGCTGCGCCTGCCCAACGGTGAACCCGTCAGCATCAATCCTGCCGAATTGGAGCGCACTGCCGAGCTGATTGAATCCAAGCTGGCAGAATTCGGCATCGGCGTGCAAGTCGTGTCCGCCACTTCCGGCCCTGTGATTACGCGTTATGAAATCGAACCCGCGCAAGGCATAAAAGGCAGCCAAATCGTTGCCCTGTCTAAAGATTTGGCGCGTTCCATGTCGCTGCAATCCGTGCGTATCGTGGAAACCATCGCGGGCAAAAACACGATGGGTATCGAGTTGCCCAACGAAAAACGCCAAGACGTGATGTTGAGCGAAATCTTGTCTTCGCCCGTGTTTACCGAAGCCAAATCCAAGCTGACCGTCGCGTTGGGTAAAGACATCTCCGGTACGCCCGTCGTCGGCGATTTGGCAAAAATGCCGCACCTTTTGGTTGCCGGTATGACCGGTTCGGGCAAATCCGTCGGCGTGAACGGCATGATTATGTCCATGCTTTTCAAAGCCACGCCCGACGAAGTCCGCTTCATCATGATTGATCCGAAAATGCTCGAATTGAGCATTTACGACGGCATTCCGCACTTGCTCTGCCCGGTCGTTACCGATATGCGTGAAGCAGGGCAGGCGTTGAACTGGTGTGTTGCCGAAATGGAAAAACGCTACCGCCTGCTTTCCCACGCCGGCGTGCGCAACTTGGAAGGCTTCAACCAAAAAGTCGAAGCCGCCAAAGCATCGGGCAAACCCATGCCCAACCCGTTCAGCCTGAATCCGGACGACCCCGAGCCGCTGGAAAAACTGCCGATGATTGTGGTCGTTATCGACGAATTGGCAGACCTGATGATGACCGAACGCAAAGCCGTCGAGCAACAAATCGCCCGCCTCGCCCAAAAAGCGCGTGCTGCCGGTATCCATATGATTGTCGCGACCCAACGACCGAGCGTCGATGTCGTCACCGGCTTGATTAAAGCGAATATCCCAACACGTATGGCGTTTACCGTACAAAGCAAAATCGACAGCCGTACCATCCTCGACCAAATGGGCGCGGACGAACTGCTGAAATACGGCGACTCCCTGTTCCTGCAACCGGGCAGCGCCGAGCCGACCCGCCTGCAAGGCGCGTTTGTTTCAGACGACGAGGTGCATCAAGTCGTCAACTACGTCAAATCGCAAGCCCCCGCCGACTATGTCGAAGGTTTGCTCAGCGGTGAAGCCGCGCTGGAAACCACCAACATCGTCAATCCGAATGCAGGCAGCGACGAATTGTTCGACCAAGCCGTCGCCTACATTTTGGAAAGCAAAAAAACTTCCATCTCCTCCCTGCAACGCCAGTTGCGCATCGGCTACAACCGTGCCGCCAACCTGATGGAAGCGCTCGAAAACGCCGGTGTCGTTTCCCCCGCAGACATCAACGGCAGCCGCAGAATTCTGGCGCAAAAAGACCAGTTGTGATCTCAATAATTACCAAAGGTCGTCTGAAAACCGGTTATATCTGTTTTCAGACGACCTTTTTATGATGTCGGATCCAATACCTTATTTTATCGGGGCAAAATCGGCCCGCCTTTCGGCAATATAGTGGATTAAATTTAAATCAGGTTCAGCACCTTAGAGAATCGTTCTCTTTGAGCTAAGGCGAGGCAACGCCGTGCTGGTTTAAAGTTAATCCACTATATTATCCAGTCAATCAAACATTGTGATATACTAGCCAGCTAATTTTCCTGCCTTTTGCAAGCAACGGACGATAAAAGCCCCGATGGGTCGGACCGCTTTTGCAGTCATCATTGGCAAAAGGATTCCCATTTTTTATTTAACACAACAAATTAAGGTCTTACGATGAGCGTAACTGTTGAAACTTTAGAAAATCTGGAACGCAAAGTAGTGTTGTCTCTGCCTTGGTCCGAAATCAACGCAGAAACCGATAAAAAACTGAAACAAACCCAACGCCGTGCAAAAATCGACGGTTTCCGTCCGGGTAAAGCACCTTTAAAAATGATTGCCCAAATGTACGGTGCAAGCGCTCAAAATGATGTCATCAATGAAATGGTCCAACGCCGCTTCTACGATGTTGCCGTTGCCCAAGAATTGAAAGTTGCCGGCTATCCGCGTTTCGAAGGCGTTGAAGAACAAGACGATAAAGAATCCCTGAAAATCGCTGCGATTTTCGAAGTGTTCCCTGAAGTCGTTATCGGCGATTTGTCTGCACAAGAAGTCGAAAAAGTAACCGCTTCCGTCGGCGATGCCGAAGTGGACCAAACCGTAGAAATCCTGCGCAAACAACGCACCCGCTTCAACCATGTTGAACGCGAAGCCCAAAACGGCGACCGCGTCATCATCGACTTCGAAGGCAAAATCGACGGTGAACCTTTCGCTGGCGGCGCATCCAAAAACTACGCCTTCGTATTGGGCGCAGGTCAAATGTTGCCTGAATTTGAAGCCGGCGTAGTCGGCATGAAGGCAGGCGAAAGCAAAGACGTTACCGTCAACTTCCCTGAAGACTATCACGGTAAAGATGTTGCCGGTAAATCCGCTGTCTTCACCATCACATTGAACAACGTATCCGAACCCACCCTGCCCGAAGTTGATGCCGACTTCGCCAAAGCATTGGGTATCGCTGACGGCGACGTTGCCAAAATGCGCGAAGAAGTGAAGAAAAACGTAGGCCGCGAAGTTGAGCGCCGCGTAAACGAACAAACCAAAGAATCTGTAATGAACGCGCTGCTCAAAGCCGTAGAGCTGAAAGCGCCCGTTGCTTTGGTAAATGAAGAAGCCGCCCGTTTGGCAAACGAAATGAAACAAAACTTCGTCAATCAAGGCATGGCTGACGCTGCCAACTTGGATCTGCCTTTGGACATGTTCAAAGAGCAAGCTGAACGCCGCGTATCTTTGGGTCTGATTTTGGCCAAACTGGTTGAAGAAAACAAACTGGAGCCGACTGAAGAGCAAATTAAAGCCGTTGTTGCCAACTTCGCAGAAAGCTACGAAGATCCCCAAGAAGTGATCGACTGGTACTACGCAGAGCCTTCCCGCCTGCAAGGTCCGACTTCTTTGGCAGTAGAAAGCAACGTTGTTGATTTCGTTTTGGGCAAAGCCAAAGTAACCGAAAAAGCTTTGTCTTTTGACGAAGTGATGGGCGCACAAGCCTAATCATCTTCAAAAGGTCGTCTGAAACAGGCAACTTGAAAGCACCAAAGCGCCCCTTTGGTGCTTTCGCAACATTGACAGGAGACAAAAATGTCCTTCGATTTCAATAATTACCTCGTTCCTACCGTTATCGAACAAAGCGGCCGCGGCGAGCGTGCATTTGATATTTACTCGCGCCTTTTGAAAGAGCGCATCGTATTTTTGGTCGGTCCGGTAACCGACGAGTCCGCCAATTTGGTGGTTGCCCAGCTGTTGTTTTTGGAAAGTGAAAATCCGGACAAAGATATTTTCTTCTACATCAATTCCCCCGGCGGCTCGGTAACGGCAGGCATGTCGATTTACGACACCATGAATTTCATCAAGCCCAACGTCTCCACCTTGTGCTTGGGACAAGCGGCAAGCATGGGCGCATTCCTGCTCTCGGCAGGCGAAAAAGGCAAACGTTTCGCCCTGCCCAACAGCCGTATCATGATTCACCAACCTTTAATCAGCGGCGGTTTGGGCGGTCAGGCATCCGACATTGAAATCCATGCACGCGAGCTGTTGAAAATCAAAGAGAAACTCAACCGCCTGATGGCGAAACACTGCGGCCGCGACTTGGCAGATTTGGAACGCGACACCGACCGCGACAACTTCATGTCTGCCGAAGAAGCCAAAGAATACGGTTTGATTGACCAAGTTTTGGAAAATCGCGCTTCTTTGCAGGCTTAAATGTTTGATTTCGGCGATTTGAACACACGCTGACAGAAGACGCGCTGATTATTCCGCTATTTCGCCTGTACAACGGAGCGGCTGTTTTTGATGAGGCTGTTTGGGTAAGGAAAGAGCGGTTTTGTTGAAGTGTCGCTGACGGCGGTGTTTGAATGGAGTTGACGAAAAGGTCGTCTGAAAACTTGAAAAACAGGTTTTCAGACGACCTTTTTGATTTGCCGTATTGGAATTGAGATTACGTTAACGACGTTGGTTCGTTTTTGTCTTGTGCCGATAGATGAAGAATCCCGCTGTATGCCTTATTCCGTAAAGAAAGTATGCGCGCCGAGATAATGTTTAGCGTAATACGGGCTGGAGAGTTTTTCGGTTTTGATGGTTTTGCCGCTGCTTGGGGCGTGGATAAATTCGCCGTTGCCGATGTAGAGGCCGACGTGGGAATATTGGGATAAACCGCCGGTGTTGAAAAAGACGAGGTCGCCGGCTTTTAATTGGTTATCGGGGATTTTGCGGCTGGCTGCCGCCATGTCGCGGGCGGTTCGCGGGAGGCTGACACCGAGGGCGTTTTTATAGACGAATTGAATCATGCCGCTGCAATCGAAGCCGGTGGCAATGCTGCTGCCGCCCCATCTGTAAGGCGTGCCGACTAGCCCCATGCTGTGCAGCATAAGTTCTTGCGAGCCTTGAGTGCGGTCGATGTTGCTGATGCGGACGGGTTGGACTGTTCGGGCGGTGATGTGGGTTTTGGTCTTCGGGTGATGTTTGCCGGAAAAAAGGCCGCAGGAGGCGAGGGGCAGGATGATGGCGGCGGTCAGGGCGGTGCGGATAATCGGTTTCATGGGATTCCTTTTTAGGGACGTTTCAGACGATGTTTGACAAGAGGTCGTCTGAAAAAGGCTTTTCTATAGTGGATTAACTTTAAACCGGTA
>NZ_KV821496.1:100370-116191 GCF_001815675.1 Neisseria sp. HMSC065D04 | reverse complement strand
CTGTACTGTCTGCGGCTTCGTCGCCTTGTCCTGGTTTAAATTTAATCCACTATATTTGTGTGATGGTTTTGTCCGTATTTTTGTTTTGAGGTCGTCTGAAGACTTGAAATACAGGTTTTCAGACGACCTTTCGTTTGGGTTTTACAGCAATCCTTCTATCGGCAGGATGGAGAGGATTTTGGAGGTAACGCGTTTCCAGAATTTGGCTTCCGGCTCGGCGGAGTAGGTTTTCTGGGTGGCGGGGTCGTACCAGTGCAGTTTGTTGTATTTGTCGAGGGTGACCTGATAGGCGTATTTCGGGGTGGTATTGACGAGGGTGCGCTGCATTTCGCCTGCGATTTTGGGGCTTTCGAGGACGACGCCCATTTCGGTGTTGAGTCTGGCGGAGCGCGGGTCGAGGTTGAATGAGCCGATGAAGACGCGTTTTTCGTCCACGATGAAGGTTTTGGCGTGCAGGCTGGTGGCGGAGCTGCCGGTCAGACCGCGGTCTTTGGTGGTGGGGACGGCGTGGTTGGGTTGCAGCTCGTAGAGTTTGACACCTGCTTTGAGCAGGGGCTTGCGGTATTTGACGTAGCCTGAATGGACGGCGGCGACATCGGTCGCTTGGAGCGAGTTGGTCAGGACGGTTACGTCCACGCCGTTTTTGACGAGTTGGTCGAGCGCGCGTACGCCTGATTTGGTGGGAACGAAATAGGGCGAAACGAGATAGACGCTTTTTTCGGGCGTTTTCAGGGCATTTTGCATGCGGTCGAAAATGGGCGGTTTGTGGCGGTCGCGGTCCAGCCCTTTGGCGGGGTCGTCGCTGATCAGGCGGGTGTGGACGCTTTGCCAGTCTATGCTGTTGCTCTGCATTTTTTTATAGAGTTCGGAATTTTCGATGCTGCTGCGGTAGCGGCTGAGGGTTTCGTTTTTGTCTTTGTCGTTGTAACCCAGCTCTTGGAAGCCTTTTTCGATATCGCCTTTTTTGATGATGCTGGCGACGGTGTAGGAGGAATGGCTTGCCCAATAGCGGTCGAAGTCTTGGGAAACTTCGGTCACGACGCGGCCGGTGGCGAGGATGTCGAGGTCGGCAAAGATGGTGTCTTCGCCGACTTTAAAATATTCGTCGCCGATATTGCGCCCGCCGAGGATGGTGGCGCGGTTGTCGGCGGTGAAGGATTTGTTGTGCATCCGGCGGTTGAGGCGCGGGAAGTCGGTCAAATAGCCCAGCGCGCGCCATTTGCGGCGGACGAAGGGGTTGAACAGGCGGATTTCGATATTGGGATGGCTGTCGAGGGCGAGCAGGACGTTGTCCAGCCCGTTGGTGTTGTTGTCGTCCAGCAGCAGGCGCACGCGCACGCCGCGTTCGGCGGCACGGTGGATCAGGTTGAACATGAGCTTGCCGGAGATGTCGTTGTGCCAGATGTAGTATTGGAGGTCTAGGGTGTGGTCGGCGGCTTCAATCAGGGCGGCGCGGGCGACGAAGGCTTCGTGCGCGTCGTTGAGCAGATAGACATTGGAAATATCGCCGCCGGTTTTGGCAGTGGCGGTGTTGAGCAGGGCATCCATGCGCGGGGCGGAACGGATGTCGAGGTAGTGGCTTTCAGGGCGATCGTCCAGTGAGGGCAGGCCGGCGCAACCTGTCAGAAAAACCGGAAGCATAAGGATGAGATGGATTTTTTTCATTCTTGAGGGCGTTTCAGACGACCTTTTTCGCTGAAACGGTATTTTTATTTAGAAGGGTCGTCTGAAAAGAAGTTCGATGTTTATACGGTTCGCATTTTAACCTATTTTTTTGAAGTCGTTAGGTTGCGTCCGTCGGAAATGTGCAGGCGGCTGAATATGGTGCTGGAGACGAGTGTAATCAAACCGATGGAAAGCAGGGTAAGGCGGAATGAGAGGTGGAGGTTGCCTGCGGTAAAGCTGCTTTGCGACCAGTTTTGCAGGATAAGCGCGCCGAGTGCAATGCCGAGGCTGATGGCGAGTTGTTGGTTGACCGCCATCAGGCTGTTGCCGCTGCCGGTTTGGTGCGCGCGCAGGTCGGCGATGGTCAGGGTGTTCATGGCGGAAAACTGGATGGAGTTGCAGGTGCCGATGAGGAGCAGCAAGACTATCCAGACGCTTAAGGACGTGTCGGCGTCGGGTAGGGCAAGCAGCATAATCAATATGGCGAGGAGGCGCGTGTTCCAAATCAACACGCTGCGGTAGCCGAAGCGCGACATCAGGGGCTTGATGAGCGGTTTGACAACAAGTGAGGCGAAAGCGACGGGCGCGACCAGCCAGCCGGATATGCTGGCGGCAAAGCCGAACGCGACTTGAAACAATAGCGGCAGCAAAAAAGGGATGGAACTGATGCCGAGCCGGCTGAACAGATTGCCTGTCAGACCCAGCCGGAAGGTGCGGACTTGGAATAAATCCGCCGCATAAATCGGGTTGGCGGCGGTTTTCATGTGGCGGTAGTAGAGCAGGGCAAATGCCGTGCCGCCGAGCGCGAGTAGGAGTGAAAACCAAACCGCACCAGAATGGGACACCATTTCCACCGCCAACATCAAGAGACACGCCGCCGAAGCGAAAGTCAGGTAGCCACTCAAGTCCAGAACCGTATTTTCGCCTTTGACATCGGGCATAATCCGCCAGCCCAGCAAAACGCCGAGCAGCCCTATGGGCAGGTTCATCAGGAAAATCCAATGCCAAGATGCGTATTCGACCAAATAGCCGCCGACCAAAGGTCCGAATATCGGGCCGATCAGCGCGGGCATGACGGCATAGTTGATAGCGTTGAGCAGTTGGGATTTGTCGTACACGCGCAAAATCGTCAGGCGCGGTACGGGTACCAACATCGACCCGCCTATACCTTGAATCACCCGCGCCATCACCAGCATGGGCAGATTGGCTGCCGCCGCACACAATGCCGATCCGAGCATGAAAATGCCGATCGAACCGAAAAATACGTTTTTAGTGCCGAACCTGTCCACCAAATAGCCGCTTAAAGGAATCAGCAGGGCAACGGTCAGCGTATAGGAAATCGCCGCCAGCTGCATATTGAGCGGCGATACTTTGAAATCTTTGGCGATTTCGGGCAGGGCGGTGTTCAGAATCGTCGCGTCTAGCATTTGCATGAAAATCGCAATCGCCAACAGCAGGGGCAGCCATCGGGACGGGCGGACGGGCGGCGTTTCCGAAACGTTTGATTCGGTTTTGTTCATAGGGATGAATTGTAGCTGATTTGGTAGGAGGTCGTCTGAAAGGCGGCTTGGTGTTTTTCAGGCTTTGGGATGAGAACCGGATGGCTGCTGGATAAATGGATTTTTTAGAGATTGGTTGGCTTGAAGATGAAGAAACGAACGGCTTGCGCCTGTAAAGGGATGTGGCGGGCAGATTATGAGTGGAACATCCATTTTGTCAAAAAGGTCGTCTGAAAACAGGAAAATACCGGTTTTCAGACGACCTTTGCGTTTTTAAGCTGCTTCAATCATCAGGCGATTTCGAGCCACATCACTTGGTAGGGGCGCAGCACCAAATCCTGATTCAGTGCCACGGTTTCGCCGCTGATGAGGTCTTTGGCGCGGGCGGGCATGGCTTGCAGGGTGTGCGCGCTGATGGTTTGCGGGTGTTCGCTGAAGTTGCCGAACGCCAACAGCGCATTGTTTCGGATGTAGCCGATGATGTGTTTGTTGTTGGTGTTGAAGGTAACCAGACGGCCGCCGTTCAAACGCGGGTTGTTTTGGCGGATGTCTATCATGTGGCGCAGACCTTGATAGATTTGTCCTGCTGCGGTGGATGCGTCGTGGCGTTGTTCGTACAACTCGGCGTTGTAACGCGGACGGTGCGCCCAGCGGCTGTCGTCGCTCTTATTGCTGTCGCTTGACCAGTCGTCGTCATTCAACGTGCCGACTTCGTCGCCGAGATAAATCAGCGGCAGACCGCCGGTACTCAGGGCGATGCTGTACAAGAGTTTGATGCGGTCAACGGCGTGGGGGTCGTGTTGCGCCAAACCGGCGAGAGCGGCGGCAGTACCGCTGACGCGGCAGTCGCCGGTGTTGGGGTTGTATTGGAAGGGGACGCCGCGCGCGAAGCTGCCGTCGAAATGGTTGACGAAGAAGCGGTTGAGGAATTGGCGGTGGTCGTAGCCGTGGATGCCGAATTGCGATGCGTCTTCGTCGGCAAACGTCCAGCCGATGTCGTCATGGCTGCGCACATAGTTGACCCATGCGGTATGGTCGGGCAGGTTATGGCGGTAGGAGAGGGCTTGGTGGAGCAGGTTGACTTCGCGGGTGGCGAGGGTGTTCCACAACAATGCCATTTGCAGCGGGTTGTAACCGATTTGGCATTCGTCTTGTGCGATGTATTGTACGACTTGGTCGGGGTGGACGATGGCTTCGGATTTGAAGAACACGGCAGGTGCGGCGATGCGCATGACGGCGTTGAATGCGCGGATTAAGGCATGGGCTTGCGGCAGGTTTTCGCAATCCGTACCCATTTGTTTCCAAATAAAGGCAACGGCGTCCATACGCAGGATGTCAACGCCCAAATTGGCAAGGAACATCATTTCGCCCGCCATGGCGCGGAACACCCAAGGATTGCTGTAATTCAAATCCCATTGGAAGGAATTGAATGTCGTCCATATCCAGCGTCCGTCTTCTAATTGTGAGAAGCCGCCCGGATGCTGGTCGGGGAAGATTTCGCGCAGGGTGCGGTCGTATTGGTCGGGCATCCAGCGGTCGGGGAAAATATAGTAAAAATTGTCGTAAAGCGGGTCGCCGGAGGCGCAGCGTTTCGCCCATTCGTGTTCGTTGGACGTGTGGTTGAAGATGAAATCGACGACGGCGGAAATGCCCGCTTCGTGCAGCGCGGCAATGACATCGCGCAAGTCGTCTATCGTACCCAAAGCCGGATTGACGTCGCGGTAGCTGCTGACCGCATAGCCGCCGTCGCTTTTGCCTTCAGGGCATTTAAACAGGGGCATCATGTGCAGATAGGTTAGCCCCAGCTCTTGAAAATAAGGGATTTTGGCTTTCAAGCCTTTCAAATCGCCTGCGAACAAATCGACATAACACACGCCGCCGACCTGTTTATTGGACAAAATCCAATCGGGGTCATTCTCACGCGCGGCATCGATGGCTTTCAGAGACTTGTCGCGTTGGGAATAGCTTTGCCATGCTTGTGCAATCAGTTGTTCCAGCATGGGCAGGACGGCTTCGTTGTCGTTGTAAACGTTGTCCAGCTCGTGCATCAGCTTGGGGAAATGCTCGTTCAAACGTCTGTCAAACTGTTTCCAGTCTTCGGAAGCTTCGACGGTCGCACGCTGTTTGGGGCTATATTCTGCCAAGGCGCGCTCTTTGAGATGATGCAGGGTCAAATCGACCTGTTGGGTCTGGGTCAACATGATGTTTACTCCGAGTTGAGGTTGGATTTGTTTGGAAGCCTGATTCCTGCTGCCTGCGCCGCTGAAACGCATGCAGGCTTAAGGCAAAATTGAGAAGTCCATCATACTGTAAGAAGCTGTTCGTGCATAGTAGCCTGAAATGGTTGGGAAAATAGGCTTTTAATCGGGTTGGGGTCGTCTGAAAACGGTATGGATTTTTTTGTATGGGTTGGAGTAGGTTTGAATGCTTGGTATTTAATGTTAATTGGGTGGTTATTTTTTAGATAAATGGCTCTATTCTTTATGTTCTGAACAATAATTTGCCGCGGTGTCGGCTGTGTATTTATCCAATAAGCAATATTTGGATATTGGATGAGGAGGTGAACGCATTTATTTTCTTGGGTAAAGGACAACGGGCGTTTTTTGAAGAAGATAATTTTGTTTGATGGAAGTCAAAGGTCTTGGATAGGGAAGTTTGGGCGTATTGGCTTGGAAGAATAGGGTGTTGCCATGAGTAAGTTTGAAGGGCATGAACATCGAAACAAAAGGTCGTCTGAAAACGTGCAATACTCGTTTTCAGACGACCTTTTTGAGCTTTAAAGCGTTAATCGTTTACAGCGGCCATTTTAGCGCGGGATTGCTTTCGATGACGGCTTTAAACTGATTTTGAATCCGCTCGATGGCTTCGTCGGAATCTGCCTCGAAGCGCAACACCAAAATCGGCGTGGTATTGGAGGCGCGCATCAGACCGAAGCCGTCGGGGAATTCTACGCGCAGACCGTCGATGGTGATGATTTCGGTCGCGCCTTCGAATTTGGCTTTGGCGGCGAGTTCGTCGATAACCTGATGGCCGTTGCTGCCTTCGGGCAGGTCGATGTTGAGTTCGGGCGTGGAAATGCTTTGCGGCAGGCTGTTCAACACTTCGGACGGATTGTCGAAGGCAGACAGGATTTCCAAGAGGCGCGCGCCGGCGTACATGCCGTCGTCGAAGCCGAACCAGCGTTCTTTGAAGAAGATGTGTCCGCTCATTTCGCCGGCAACCAGCGCGCCGGTTTTTTTCATGGTGGACTTGATGAAGCTGTGGCCGGTTTTCTCCATGACGGCTTCGCCGCCGTGTTCTTTAATCCACGGAGCCAGCAGGCGGGTGGATTTGACATCGAAGATGACTTTCGCGCCGGGGTTGCGGCTCAAAACGTCTTGGGCGAACAGCATGAGTTGGCGGTCGGGATAAATAATGTTGCCGTCTTTGGTCACGACGCCCAGGCGGTCGGCATCGCCGTCAAAAGCCAAGCCGATTTCGGCATCGCTGCTTTTCAGCGCGGCAATCAAATCTTGCAGGTTTTTCGGTTTGGATGGGTCGGGATGGTGGTTGGGGAAAGTGCCGTCCACTTCGCAGAAAAGTTCGGTCACTTCGTTGCCCAAACCTTTGTAGAGTTTGCCTGCGAATGCGCCGCCTACGCCGTTGCCCGCGTCGATGGCGATTTTCATGGGGCGTTTGAGTTTGACGTGGCCGACGATGTGGTTGTGGTATTCGCCGGAGATGTCTTTTTCAGTCACGCTACCTTTTTTGTCGGAAGCGGTCAGTTTGTCGGCTTCGATCAGGGCGAGCAACTCTTGGATGGCTTCACCTGCGAGGGTGTCGCCGCCGAGCATCATTTTGAAGCCGTTGTAATCGGGGGGGTTGTGGCTGCCGGTAATCATCACGCCGCTGCCGCCGCATTCGTTGATGGCGGCGAAATACAGCATGGGGGTGGCGACCATGCCGACATTGAGGACGTCGATGCCGCTGTCGGTAAAGCCGCGCTGGATGTGTTCCATCAGTTCGGGACCGCTCAAGCGTCCGTCGCGTCCGAGTGCGATGCGGGTAATGCCTTTTTCGGCGGCTCGGGTGGCGATGGCTTTGCCGATAAGGTAGGCGGCTTCGTTGGTCAGGGTTTTGCCGACAATGCCTCGGATGTCGTAGGCTTTGAAGATGTCGCGGGCAATGTTTGCCATGATGGTTTCCTTTGTGATTGTGAATGGAAAACGGGCTTATTCTAACATAGGCAAAGGTCGTCTGAAGGCTTTCAGACGACCTTTGGGGGTTATATCAAATAACCATTCACTGCGGTTTCGATCAATTGCCGAAAGTGTTGCATTGATTGATGTCGCCGCTGTCCAAACCGCGTTTGAGCCATGCCATGCGCTGTTCGGACGAGCCGTGTGTAAAGCTGTCGGGAACAACATAGCCCTGCCCGTCTTTCTGCAGGCGGTCGTCGCCGACGGATTCGGCAGCCAGCATGGCTTTGGGGATGTCTTCGGGTTTGAAGATATTATTGTTGACGGCGTAATGCCCCCAAATGCCCGCGTAGCAGTCTGCCTGCAATTCGAGTTTGACGGAAAGGGCATTGGCTTCTTTTTTGCCGACCTGCTGCTGCATTCTGTGGACTTTAGGCAGGATACCGAGCAGGTTTTGGACGTGGTGCCCGACTTCGTGTGCGATGACGTAGGCAAACGCGGCATCGCTGGCAGAGTTGAGTTTGGTCTGCATATCCCTATAAAAGTCTAAGTCGAGATAGACTTTTTGGTCGCCCGGGCAGTAAAACGGGCCCATTGCCGATTGGCCCATGCCGCAGGCGGTGGATGTACCGCCGTTGTATAACACCAGCGTGGTCGGGGTGTAATTTTGTCCGTGTTGCTTGAAATAGCTGCCCCAGGCTTTTTCCGTATCGGCGAGGACGACGCGGGCAAGTTCGTTCAGTTCGGCTTCTTCTTGAGGTTTGAGCTGGGAGGTTTGGGTTGAACCCGTACCCATGGAAGGCGTGCCGACCAAGCCGCTCAAATCGACGCCGTAATAAGCGCCAATCAAAACGACGATGATGCCGAGGATGCCGGGCGTTCTACCGCCGCCGCCTCCACCGCTGCTGCCGCGTCGGTCTTCTACGTTTTGACTCTGTTCGCGTCCTTTCCAATCCATCTTGTGTGTTCCTTGTTGTGAAGTGATATGGGGCGGATTATACCGTGAAGGGGTGGCGTGATGCCTGTCTATATGAGAAAAGGTCGTCTGAAAATACCAAACGGAGTTTTCAGACGACCTTTGGGCAGATAAACCGTTGGGTATTTCAACCAACGACGAGGACAGTCAGGCTTTATGTCTGATTTCCCAACACTGATGGATTTTCTTGTTACGGAAATCGTCGGGAACGGATTGTTTGGAAATGTCTTTGACGGCGTATTGTTCCGATACCGAATCGTCCAAGACGAAGCTGCGCAAGTTGTTGGAGAAATACAAGATGCCGTCTGAAGCGAGCAGGTTCATCGCGCCGTCAATCAGCTTTTTGTGGTCGCGCTGGATGTCGAGGATGTCGAGCATCTTTTTGCTGTTGGAGAAGCTGGGCGGATCCATGACGATAAGGTCGAACTGTTTACCCTCGGCGGCGGCGTTTTGCAGGTATTGGAACACGTCGGCGCGGACGATTTTGTGTTGTTCGGGGCTGATGCCGTTAAGTTCGAAATTGCGTTTCGCCCAATCGAGATAAGTGTTGGACAAATCGACGGTTTCGCTGGACGTTGCGCCGCCGGTGGCGGCATAGACGGTGAAGCTGCCGGTGTAGGAAAACAGGTTGAGGAAGCGTTTGCCTGCTGCGGTTTTGCCGACTTTTTTGCGCGTATTGCGGTGGTCGAGAAAGAGGCCGGTGTCGAGGTATTTGTCGAGGTTGACCCAAAACTTGCGGCCGTTTTCAGTGATGATGAAATCGTCGCCGGTTTTGCCGGTTTTCTCGTATTGCTGCAGGCCTTTTTGGCGTTCGCGGCGTTTGAGGTGGATTTGTTCGGGCGCAAAACCGGTAACGAAGGCGACGGCTTCCAATACTTCGGCAAGCCACGCTTCGTATTCTTCGGGCTGCATCAGCCAGCCGGTATCGTATTCCTGAAGGTGGATTTGGTCGCCGTAAACATCGACGGCAAAGGGGAATTGGGGGATGTCGCGGTCGTAAATGCGCCAGGCTTCGATGCCGTTGCGTTTCGCCCATTTCATGAGGTGTTTGATGTTTTTGCCCATGCGGTTGGCGAAGGGTGTGATGTCGGTCATGGTTTCAGACGGCCTGAATGAGGATTGGGAAGGGTTTGGATTTTAACGCACTTGATGCCTTTTTGCTTGACCATTGTCCATAAAATCTATATTATCCGCCGTTCGCCTTTTTATACGAAGCCATCGTCTTCCAACCTAAACCGCCGTTTCGGGCGCGTTTCTTTTATTGCTTGCTGATTTGCCAAGCCTTTCTGTGCAGGTTGTCGTCGATGTTAACCACAAGCGAGATGCTTGCGACAACCCTGTAACTTCACATTTCCCGTATCGTTACTTTCCTTTGCTTCAGGTCGTCTGAAAACCGTTCAGGCGTGCGCGTTGTTGTCTCTTTAGGATAGCCATGTCTATTAAATTTGCCGATTTGAACCTTGATAAAAACATCTTGTCCGCCGTGCGCAGCGAGGGTTACGAAAGCCCGACGCCGATTCAGGCGCAAGCCATTCCGTTTGCTTTGGAAGGCCGCGACATCATGGCTTCGGCGCAAACCGGTTCCGGTAAAACCGCCGCCTTCCTGCTGCCGACTTTGCAGCGGCTGACCAAACGCAGCGAAAAACCGGGCAAAGGTCCGCGCGCGTTGGTGTTGACGCCGACCCGCGAATTGGCGGCGCAAGTCGAGAAAAACGCGCTGGCGTACGCCAAAAATATGCGTTGGTTCCGCACCGTCAGCATCGTCGGCGGCGCATCTTTCGGCTACCAAACCCGCGTCCTGAGCAAACCGGTCGACCTGATTGTCGCCACGCCGGGCCGGCTGATGGACTTGATGCAAAGTGGCAAAGTCGATTTTGACCGTTTGGAAGTGCTGATTTTGGACGAAGCCGACCGTATGCTGGACATGGGCTTTATCGACGACATCGAAACCATCGTTGAAGCCACCCCGACCGACCGTCAGACTTTATTGTTCTCCGCCACTTGGGACGGCGCGGTCGGCAAACTGGCGCGCAAACTGACGAAAAACCCTGAAATCATCGAAGTCGAGCGCGTGGACGACCAAGGCAAAATCGAAGAGCAGTTGCTGTACTGCGACGATATGCGCCACAAAAACCGCCTGCTCGACCACATCCTGCGCGACGCCAACATCGATCAATGCGTGATTTTCACGTCCACCAAAGCCATGACTGAAGTCATCGCCGACGATTTATACGAAAAAGGTTTCGCTGCAAACTGCCTGCACGGCGACATGCCGCAAGGCTGGCGCAACCGCACGCTGATGGATTTGCGCAAAGGCCGCTGCAAAATTTTGGTTGCCACCGACGTTGCCGCACGCGGTATCGACGTGCCGACCATTACCCACGTCATCAACTACGACCTGCCGAAACAGGCGGAAGACTACGTCCACCGCATCGGCCGCACCGGACGGGCAGGGCGCACGGGCATTGCGATTACCTTCGCCGAAGTGAACGAATACGTCAAAGTGCACAAAATCGAAAAATACATCGGCCGTAAATTGCCCGAGCTGACCGTCGAAGGCATGGAACCGACCCGCAAGCGCAAATCCGCAGGCGGCAAGCCGAAAGGCAAAGGCGGCTGGGGTGATAGAAAATCCGGCGGCTGGCGCGGCGATAAGAAACCGGGTAAAGAAGGCTTCGGCGGCAAATCGCGCGGCGAAGGTTTCAAAAAAGAAGGCTTTAAGAAAGGCGGCGAAGGCTTCAAAGGCAAACGTAAAGCCAACGATTCTTTCGGCTCGAAACCAAGCCGTCCAGCGAAAAGAGGCTGATGCTAAAGTCAAATCAATAGCGGATATAGTGGATTATAGTGGATTAAAATTGCAATGATACGGTGTTGCCAACGCCCTTATGTACTACCCGTACACGGCGGGCGTTGCCGCCTTGTCTCATTTTTATTTTAATCCACTATAAATTTAAATCAGGTTCAGCACCTTAGAGAATCGTTCTCTTTGAGCTAAGGCGAGGCAACGCCGTACCGGTTTAAAGTTAATCCACTATATGAAGAAACTTTGATACCGCATTGCCTAACAAAAAGGTCGTCTGAAAATCCATTTCAGACGACCTTTTATTTTAAACGTTCAACTTAAGCAGCAAAGCGTTTGGCGACTTCGTCCCAGTTGACGATTTCCCAGAAACCTTTCAGGTAGTTGGGGCGGCTGTTGCGGTAGTCGATGTAGTAGGCGTGTTCCCATACGTCGCAGGTCAGCAGCGGAGTGTTTTCAGTGGTCAGCGGAGTTGCCGCGTTGGAAGTGGAAACCAAATCCAATTCGCCGGCAGGGGTTTTCACCAGCCATGCCCAACCGGAGCCGAAAGTGCCTGCCGCGCAAGCGGAGAATGCTTCTTGGAATTTCTCGAAGCTGCCCCATTTGGCGTCGATGGCGGCAGCCAGTTCGCCGGAAGGTTTGCCTTGACCTTTAGGCGTGAAACCCAACCAGTAGAAGGTGTGGTTCCAAGTTTGGGCTGCGTTGTTGAACACGCCGCCTGAAGATTTTTTCACAATCTCTTCCAAAGGCAGGTTTTCAAATTCGGTACCTTTGATTTGATTGTTCAGATTGGTGATGTAGGTTTGATGGTGTTTGCCATAGTGGAACTCCAAAGTCTCTTTGCTCAGATGTGGGGACAATGCGTCCAGTTCATAAGGCAGTTGTGGCAGCTTATGTTCCATTTTAGTGCTCCTAAATTATTTATATATGATTGTATTTTGGTAGTGTTCGTCGGATGGTGCGAGTGTTTGCCCGCATCAGGCAACGGCTGCCATTTTACCTGCTTTAGATTAAAGAAACTAGGGCAGGCCGATATTTCGAGTCTGCCGCAGTTTGAGAAAAGTTGGGGGAAATCGGGTGTCGATACAGATATTTATCATGAATGGAGCAATGATTTCAGACGACCTTTTGCTATAATCCGTCCGTTTCCCCACGCCCCTTTTGATATGAACACCCCAAAAGCCTTTGCCATCCTCGGCCCGACTGCCGGCGGGAAAACCGCCCTTGCCTTGAAAATCGCCGAAGCCCTGCCGGTTGAAATCATCAGCCTCGATTCCGCGCTGGTGTACCGCGATATGGACATCGGCACGGCAAAGCCGACCGCCGCCGAGCTTGAAGCCGTGCCGCACCACCTTATCGACATCATCCCGCCGACGGAGTCTTACAGCGCGGCGGAGTTTGTCGGCGACTGCGTGCGGCTGGCGGAGGAAATCCGCGCGCGCGGCAGGCTGCCTTTGATTGTCGGCGGTACGATGATGTATTTCCACGCGCTGACCGAAGGCTTGAACGACCTGCCTGAAGCCGATGCCGCCGTGCGCGCCCGGTTGCAGGAAGAAAAACAACAATACGGCTTGGCGCATCTGTATCAAAACCTACAAACCATAGACCCTGAAACCGCAGGTCGTCTGAAACCGAACGACAGCCAACGTATCGAACGCGCTTTGGAAGTGTACCGTCTGACCGGCAAGCCCTTGAGCGCGCATTTTGCCGAAAAAGCCGACTACACCCCGCCGCTCGACCTCTGCACCACCGCCCTGATTCCCGAAAACCGCGCCTTGCTGCACGAAAACATCGCCCGCCGTTTCACGCAGATGCTGGAACAAGGCTTCATCGACGAAATGCGCACCCTGCGTCAAAAATATCCCGAGCTGACCGCCGATATGCCCGCCATGCGCTGCGTCGGTTACCGGCAGGCATGGGATTACCTCGAAGGCTTGACCGATTACGACACCTTTGTCGAAAAAGGTATTGCCGCCACCCGCCAGCTTGCCAAGCGCCAACTCACTTGGCTGCGCAAAATCCCATTGGCGCACAGCATCGACCCCTACACTGACGGCAACCACGTTCAGACGACCTTAGCACTCGTGCGCCGCCATTTCCAAATTTAAAACGCTATGCCGACCCTGTTGACCACGCCGCCCGTCGCCCCGCAAACCTTAGCCGCCCTGCAAGCCCTCGGCATCCGCAGCGTAGAGGAGCTGCGTGAAACCGGTTCTGTTCAAGCCTTCCTGCTACTCAAAGCCGCCGGACTGACCGTTACCCGCAGCACGCTTTGGCAACTCGAAGCTCTGCTGCTCGGTATCAAACCGCAAGACCTGCCGCAAACGCAGAAAACCGCTTTGGAACAAGCCGTTAAAAACCATCCGCCCGTCGCCGTTTTCCCCACGTCGTCTGAAATGGAAACCTTCATGCGCGCCGCCTTGGCGCAGGCAGAACAATCCGCTCGCATCGGCGAAATCCCCGTCGGCGCGGTCGTCGTCTCCAACAACCAAATCATCGCCGCCGCCCACAACACCTGCGTCAGCGACCATGACATCAGCCGCCACGCCGAAATCCGCGCCCTTGCCGCCGCAGGTACCACTCTCCAAAACTACCGCCTCGACGGCTGCGACCTCTACATCACGCTCGAACCCTGCGCCATGTGTGCCTCCGCCATCATCCAAGCCCGCGTCCGCCGCGTCATCTATGGCGCGGCTGAACCCAAAACCGGCGCGGCAGGCAGCGTAGTCAATCTGTTTGCCAATCCGCTGCTGAACAAACACACGGCAATCAAAGGCGGCATCTTGGAAGACGAATGCAAAGCCGCTTTACAGGCGTTTTTTCAGACGAGGCGCAAACAGTATTAAGCGCAAAAAAAAGGTCGTCTGAAAACTTAAATCCAAGATTTCAGACGACCTTTTGAGAGATTGCGAACTTTGTTTCATCCCGTTTTTCAGCAATTCTGATAAATATCCGGCGCGCCGTATTAAAATACGGTTTTCAGACGACCCCATCCATAAGGAACCCGCCATGCACACCGAAGCCGTTTTAACCGTATTGAAAAACCTGCAAAACCAAATCTGCGCCGCGCTTGAACAAGAAGACGGCGGGGCGGTGTTTGCGCGTGAAGAATGGACGGGCAAGTTGGGCGTGGGCGAAACCCGCGTATTGAAAAACGGCGCGGTATTCGAGCAGGCGGGCGTGAATTTTTCGCATGTGAAGGGCAGCAAAATGCCCGTTTCGGCAACGGCGCACCGTCCTGAACTGGCGGGTGCGGCGTTTGAGGCGATGGGCGTGTCGCTGGTGATTCATCCGAAAAATCCGTATGTGCCGACCAGCCATGCAAACGTGCGCTTTTTTATCGCGTATCCGGAAGGCGGAGAGCCTGTGTGGTGGTTTGGCGGCGGCTTTGATTTGACGCCGTTTTATCCGTTTGAAGAAGATATTTTGCACTGGCACACGGTCGCGCGGGACGTATGCGCGCCGTTTGGGGAAACGATTTATCCCGAGTTCAAAAAATGGTGCGACGAATATTTTTATCTGAAACACCGCGGCGAAACGCGCGGCGTGGGCGGTTTGTTTTTCGACGATTTGAACCGCTGGGATTTCGATACCTGTCTGAATTTCATCAAGGCGGTCGGCGAAGGCTATATCGGGGCGTATCTGCCGATTGTGGCGAAACGCAAAAACACGCCGTACGGCGAACGCGAACGCGATTTCCAGCTTTACCGGCGCGGGCGTTATGTGGAATTTAATTTGGTTTGGGACAGGGGTACGTTGTTCGGCCTGCAAAGCGGCGGGCGCACGGAAAGCATTTTGATGTCCATGCCGCCTTTGGTGCGTTTCGAGTATCAATACGCGCCGGAAGATGGTTCGCCCGAAGCGCGGCTGAACGAGTTTCTCACTGCCCGCGACTGGCTCTCGGAGATGCAATAATGGCGGATAAACGCAAGCCCGACGCCCATCCTTCGGATAAATTCATCCTTGCTATGATTGTCATGGCGGTGTTCCTGGTGATCATCATCGGCGGCGGATTTATCGCCGTAGAGTATTTCAAGGCGCATCCCGAAGTGTTTGAATTGAAGCCGCCTGCAAAATAGTTTAGGAAGAAAGACAAAAGGTCGTCTGAAACTTTTCAGACGACCTTTTTCAGCTCTAAAACCCTTGTTTACAAAACAGCCAAAGCCGCGTCGTAATCAGGCTCGTTGGCGATTTCGGCAACCAGTTCGCTGTGCAGGACTTTGTCGTTTTCGTCCAAAACCACAACGGCGCGCGCAGTCAGTCCGCGCAACGGGCTGTCGGTCAGGGCGACGCCGTAATCGGCGGCAAAGCTGCTGCGGAACGTAGACAGGTTCACAACATTATCCAAACCTTCCGCGCCGCAGAAGCGGGCTTGGGCAAACGGCAGGTCGGCGGAGATGCACAGTACGACCGCGTTGTCCAAAGAAGATGCGCGTTGGTTAAACGTACGCACGGATTGGGCACACACGCCGGTGTCGACGCTCGGGAAAATGTTCAATACTTTGCGTTTGCCCGCAAAATCCGCCAAAGTTTTGTCGGACAGGTCGGCGGCGGTCAGGCTGAATGCAGGCGCGGTTTGACCGACAGCGGGCAGGTCGCCGGAAGTATGGACAGGGTTGTCGTGGAAGGTAATTTGAGCCATAAGGGTTTCCTTTTTGGGGTTGACTGGGAAATATAGTGGATTAACTTTAAATCAGGACAAG
>NZ_KV821496.1:94379-100270 GCF_001815675.1 Neisseria sp. HMSC065D04 | reverse complement strand
CCTTGTCCTGATTTAAATTTAATCCACTATAATGAAACGCGTAATCTCCGTTTCAGCACAAGAAGTCTGCCTGTGGATACAGCCTATTTTGTTTCGGCGCAGAGGCTCAATCGATGCTTCCAAATTTGCCGCTTTTGAAATCGCTGATGGCTTGGCGGATTTCTTCGGCGGTGTTCATCACAAACGGGCCATAGCCGACGACAGGTTCGTCAATTGGGACGCCGGAGAGCAAAAGGATTTTGACTTCTTCGCTGCCGGCTTCTATGTGTACGTTGCCGCCGCTTTTCTCAAAACCGACCAATTGTCCTGCGCCTGCTTGCTCTTTGCCGTTTAGGGTAACGTTGCCCCGCAGGACGACCATGGACAGGTTGTGGGTTTCAGGTATTTCCAATACGGCTTTTTTACCGTCATTCAAAACGATGTCCCAGACGTTCATTTCGGTGAAGGTGTCGGCTGCGCCTTTTACGCCTTTGTATTCTCCGGCAATCAGCCGCAGGCGGCCTGCTTCGTCAGGGAATTCAACCACGGGGATACCGGCTTTGGCGAGATGCTGATAGCGCGGCGGCGTGTTTTTGTCTTTGGCGGGCAGGTTAACCCAAAGTTGGACCATTTCAAACAGTCCGCCTTGTTTGCTGAAGTTTTCGGAGTGGAATTCTTCATGGATGATGCCCGAACCTGCGGTCATCCATTGCACGTCGCCTTCGTAAATGATGCCGCCTCCGCCGCTGGAGTCGCGGTGTGCCACTTCGCCGTGGTAGGCGATGGTAACGGTTTCAAAGCCTTTGTGCGGGTGTTGCCCGACACCGCGCGGGCTGCGGGCTTCGTTGGGGGGGAATTCATAGGGTGCGGCATAGTCGAGCATCAGGAAAGGGTTGGTGCCGCGGTCGTCGCCCATGTGGGAGAACAGTGGTTGGACGAGGAATCCGTCGCCGACCCAGTGTTGGCTGGTTGCACGGTAGATTTGTTTGACGTTGCGCATGATGAGGTTCCTTCTTGTGGGGTCGTCTGAAACCTTTTCAGACGACCTTTGTGTAGTGGATTAACTTTAAATCAGCACGGCGTTGCCTCGCCTTGCCGTACTATCTGTACTGTATCTGCGGCTTCCGCCTTGTCCTGATTTAAATTTAATCCACTATATAATGAAATTAATAATGTCGTGGTTGCCATACTTTGTTGCATGTATTATATGGGGTACAAACTTATTCGCAAGTACGCACAATTTTTATACTGTCATTCGGAGGTCAATAATGGCGGAAACAGAACCGACACACGGCGCCTGCTGTCCGGTCGTTAATACTTTGGATATTATCGGCGGCAAGTGGAAGGTGTTGATTTTATATTATTTATACGGAGAAATCCGACGATTTAACGAGTTGCAGCATCTATTGGCGGGCGTTACCCAGCGGATGTTGACGTTACAATTGCGCGAGTTGGAGCACGACGGTATTGTCCATCGCGAAGTGTATCCGCAGGTGCCGCCGAAAGTGGAGTATTCGCTGACCGCGTTCGGACGGACATTGATGCCCGTCATCGAGGCGATGCACCGCTGGGGTGAGCAATATGCCGCAGAATGTGCAAAACACAGAAAGCAGCCGCAGGAATAAGCCGTTTCAGACGACCTCTTGATCAGGTCTTTAAAACGAAAAGTGATGCGGGCATATATTCGCAACGGGCTTTGCTTTATAATAATGACAGTCAAACATAACGACATAAGCATTTGGAATCAATAATGAAAAAAATTGTAACGGCACTTATCGCCACCATTTTGTCAGCAGGCGCAAATGCAGCGGATACTTATGGTTATCTCGCCATGTGGCAGAACCCGCAAGACGGCAATGATGCGCTGCTGATTAAAACGACTAAGGAAAATATGTCGCAAATCGAGGCAAATGCGGAGCTTGAAGCGTTTTGCCGCGGGCAGGACACGCTTTCCGGCGTTCAAAACGGTGAGGCGACAGGCTGTAAATCCGTTGTTCCGCTTCATAACACCTGCATCGCCGTCGCATACCCGAAATCGGAAGGCAAGCTGACGACAAACAATGCGGTTGTGATTACTTCGCCACGCTTTAAGAGTGTGCATCAGGTCGCACTGAATCAGTGCATCAAGAAATACGGCTCGCAAGGTCAATGTGGCTTGGAAACGGTGTACTGTACTTCAAACGCGTATTACGGCGGTACGGTCAAAACGTTGTTAAACCGCTTGAAATCGCAATAAACGGTGTAAAAAGGTCGTCTGAAAACCGCATAACGGCTTTCAGACGACCTTTCAATTCATCTTCTATGTATAGTGGATTAACTTTAAATCAGGACAAGGCGAGGTAACGCCGTACTGGATTAAAGTTAATCCACTATAAAACGGCAAGGAAAAATCTGATGATTGATTATATAAAAATGTATGAAAGCATGAGCGCTTCGCATGAAAACAAAAGTCTGCGCTTTCCGCTTTATTTCAACTTCAAACTTTTATCCATTGCTAATGATTTCTTTGTCAAAGACGAGGCGGGGAACGAAATTGCTTATACGCGGCAGAAAATGTTTAAACTCAAAGAGTGGATTAATGTTTTCCCTAATCGCAATCAGGATGCGCCCGTATTCACCATTCATTCGGAACAGATTATTGATTTTGGTGCGACCTATATCATCCAAGATGCCTCCGGCAAGGTTTTGGGGAAAGTGGTGCATGATGGCGTCGGGTCGCTTTGGCGCACCAGCTATCAGGTGACGGATGCGGAAGATCAGCTGCTTTTCCATATCCGTGAAAAAAATCCGTGGGTGGCAGTATTGGACAAAATGGCAGGGCAGATTCCTTATCTGGGTTCGCTGACGGGTCTTTTTTTCAACCCTACTTATTTGATTACCCGACCCGACGGGACTTTGGTGTACCGCTTGAAGAAATTGAGGGCGTTATGAGAAGGGAAATTCAGCCTGCACAAAGAAGCCCAAGCGAGTTTGAACGACGATATCTTGATATTGAATTCGGTGATGTTGTTTTTGTTGATGGAGAGAAATAAAGGATAAAGCCAAATGGTATTCAGGCAGGCTTGCGGATGAAATGTCGGACATTTGATTTTGAGGACAGGGCTGCACAAGGTTTATCGCATCCATTCACATTCAAACATTTTCATTTCTAGGACGCGCTGATAAAATAGCTCGTCTGAAAAGTATAGAAGAATCAAAATAATGAGTATTGCCAATAATAAAAAAGCCTTTCACGACTTCTTTATCGAAGACCAACTCGAAGCCGGCCTGGTATTGGAAGGTTGGGAAGTCAAAGCCATCCGCGCCGGGCGGGTGCAGTTGAAAGAAAGCTATATCTACTGGAAAAAAGACGCTTTTTATCTGGTCGGCTGCCATATTACCGCGCTGCCGACTGCCTCGACGCACGTCAAACCCGACCCCGTCCGTCCGCGCAAGCTTTTGCTCAAGCAATCCGAAATCAACAAGCTCATCGGCAAAACCGAGCGCGCGGGTTACACCATCGTCCCGTTGAACCTGCACTTCACACGCGGCAAAATCAAAATGGAAATCGGTTTGGCGAAGGGTAAAAAACAACACGACAAACGCCAAAGCCTGAAAGAAGCCGACTGGAAACGCGAAAAACAACGTTTGATGAAAAATGTGCGCTGAGGCTGATAGCAGCTTGAATGGAACGCATGACGCCGATGTTGCCGCAAACTTGTATCTGCTTTTTACACATCAAGCCCTATGTTTGCAAAAACATACCCAAGATTGCTTTCTTCAGGCTTTTCAGACGCCCCCTGCGACCCAATAATCAGGGTCGTCTGAAATTTTACGGAGTAACGCCATGTCCCGCTCTTCGCTTTTCCTGCCGCTGTTTTTGATTATCTTCGGTGCCGTTTGGTTTTTGAAAACGACGGACATCCTGCCCGCAACTTCGACCATCGTGTCCGCCGGTATGGTGCTGGCGGGGATTGCGGTTTTGGTGATGGACGGTGTCAACAAGCAGTCTATTGTTTCAGGCCCGCTGCTGGTGTATATCGGCGCGGCGGTATATCTGCACAATCAATACTGGCTCGGATATTCGCCGCTGGTTGCTTTGGGAATGATGGTACTGGGCTGCCTGCTGCTGCTTTCGCGCAGCGATATGGTGCCTTATAAGCAGCATAAACAGCAGGATAACTAAGCCCCCTCCCTGCAAAGGTCGTCTGAAAATGGTATAATCCGCCGTTTTCAGACGACCTGTTTTGTTATCGGAATCCCGTTTTGAAACAGTCAGACCGTTCCCTATCACTCTGCAAAGTTTCCGCCATGACCCAAGATAAAATCCTCATCCTCGACTTCGGTTCGCAAGTTACCCAGCTTATCGCCCGCCGCGTGCGCGAAGCCCATGTTTATTGTGAGTTGCATTCTTTCGATATGCCTTTGGACGAAATCAAAGCCTTCAATCCGAAAGGCATCATCCTCTCCGGCGGCCCCAATTCCGTTTACGAATCCGACTATCAAGCCGATACCGGCATCTTCGATTTGGGTATTCCGGTTTTGGGTATCTGCTACGGAATGCAGTTTATGGCGCACCACTTGGGCGGCGAAGTTCAGCCCGGCAACCAGCGCGAATTCGGTTACGCGCAAGTCAAAACCATCGACAGCGAACTGACCCGCGATATTTACGACGACGCGCCGAACACGCTGGACGTATGGATGAGCCACGGCGATAAAGTGTCCAAGCTGCCCAACGGCTTTGCCGTGATCGGCGATACCCCGTCATGCCCGATTGCCATGATGGAAAACGTCGAAAAACAATTCTACGGCATCCAATTCCACCCCGAAGTGACCCACACCAAACAAGGCCGCGCCCTGTTGAACCGCTTTGTCTTGGACATCTGCGGCGCGCAACCCAGCTGGACGATGCCGAACTACATCGAAGAAGCCGTTGCCAAAATCCGTGAACAAGTCGGCAGCGACGAAGTGATTTTAGGTCTTTCTGGCGGCGTGGACTCTTCCGTAGCCGCCGCGCTGATTCACCGCGCCATCGGCGACCAACTGACTTGTGTGTTCGTCGATCACGGCCTCTTGCGCCTGAACGAAGGCAAAATGGTGATGGATATGTTCGCCCGCAACTTGGGCGTGAAAGTGATTCATGTCGATGCCGAAGAGCAATTCATGGCGAAACTCGCCGGCGTTACCGATCCCGAGAAAAAACGCAAAGTCATCGGCGCGGAATTTATCGAAGTATTTGATGCCGAAGAGAAAAAGCTTACCAACGCCAAATGGCTGGCGCAAGGCACGATTTACCCCGACGTAATCGAATCCGCAGGCGCAAAAACCAAAAAAGCCCACGCCATCAAGTCGCACCACAACGTCGGCGGCCTGCCCGAAAACATGAAACTCAAGCTGCTTGAGCCGTTGCGCGACTTGTTCAAAGACGAAGTGCGCGAACTGGGCGTCGCTTTGGGCTTGCCGCGTGAAATGGTGTACCGCCATCCGTTCCCCGGCCCCGGTTTGGGCGTGCGCATCTTGGGCGAAGTGAAAAAAGAATACGCCGACTTGCTGCGTCAAGCGGACGACATTTTCATCCAAGAATTGCGCAACACCACCGACGAAAACGGCACATCTTGGTACGACTTGACCAGCCAAGCCTTCGCCGTGTTCCTGCCCGTAAAATCCGTCGGCGTAATGGGCGACGGACGCACTTACGACTACGTCGTCGCGTTGCGCGCAGTCATCACCAGCGACTTCATGACCGCACACTGGGCAGAACTGCCGTACTCGCTGCTCGGCCGCGTGTCCAACCGCATCATCAACGAAGTCAAAGGCATCAACCGCGTGGTTTACGATGTAAGCGGCAAACCGCCTGCCACGATTGAGTGGGAATAAAAGTAAAGATATAAACGCATAAAAAGGTCGTCTGAAATGGTTTCAGACGACCTTTT
>NZ_KV821496.1:84281-94279 GCF_001815675.1 Neisseria sp. HMSC065D04 | reverse complement strand
AAGGTCGTCTGAAATGGTTTCAGACGACCTTTTGGTTTTTATAAAAGAATAATGGAACAATGAGATGGCTGAAGTGCATTTAGACAATATAGTGGATTAACTTTAAACCAGTACGACGTTGCCTCGCCTTAGCTCAAAGAGAACGATTCTCTAAGGTGCTGAAGCACCAAGTGAATCGGTTCCGTACTATCTGTACTGTATCTGCGGCTTCCGCCTTGTCCTGATTTAAATTTAATCCACTATATAAGGAGAAGACGCGATGTCGTCCTAACGAATTTCATTTGCCAAAAAATAAAGCGGTCGTTCATGTAGCAAATACAGAACGACCGCTTGAGTTCAGCACCATTTTAGATTGTCTTCGGCAGCAAACAACTAAGGGTCTGCTGTCTTAATGATTCATTGCATGAATATATGGAAGACAAATCATGCGATACCGTTATTCAAGGGTTTATTTTTTCTCTTTCGGCATTTGAGATACCAAGGACAGATTTACATCCAAGCCTTCGATTTGGAAGTGAGGACGGGCAAACAGACGGACTTTGAAGAAGCCGGGGTTGTCTTCGATATCTTCAACCAAGACTTTGGCTTCACGCAAAGGATGTGTTGCCTGCAACTCGTCGCTTGGATCTGTCATTTCAGTAACCAATGTATTGATCCAAGTGTTCAATTCCAATTCGAGCATACGGCGGTCTTTGGTTGTGCCGATGTTTTCGCGTTGGATCAGCTTGAGATAGTGAGCCAGACGGGAAAGCAAGAAAACGTAAGGCAAACGGGCATTGATGCGGCTGTTTGCCGTCGCTTCTTTGGTTTCGTAGAGCGCAGGTTTTTGCGCTGAGTTGGCCGAGAAGAAGCAGGCGTAATCGCGGTTTTTATAGAAAGACAGCGGTACGAAGCCCAAATTGGCAAATTCAAATTCGCGGGTTTCGGGAATCAGGACTTCGGTAGGGATTTTTACTTGATTGCCGGTACCCAAATCATACATATGGATAGGCAAGTCTTCTATCAGACCGCCGGCTTGTGGTCCGCGGATTTGAACGCACCAGCCGTTGTTGATGAAGCTGCGAACCATGTTGGCAGCGAAGGCAAAGGATGCGTTTGCCCATAAGTAACGATCGTGTTCGGTGCCCTTAACTTGTTCTTCGTAATTGAAGCTGCGTACAGGAACTGTATCGCTACCGTAAGGCAGACGGGCAAGGAAGCGGGGCAGGGTCAAGCCGATATAGCGCGCATCATCGGTTTCGCGGAAGCTTTTCCATTTGATGTATTCGGCACGGTCCATATAGTTCGCCAAGTCCTGAATGCCGGCGACTTCTTCCATGCTTTCTTTACCGAAGAAAGATGGGCCGACAGAGCCGATGAATGGCATGTGTGCAGAAGCGGAGACGCGTGAAATATTGCGCAGCAAAGCCATGTCTTGCGGGCTGCGGTCAAATTCGTAGTTGGAGATGACTGCGCCGATAGGTTCGCCGCCCGGGGTGTCGTATTCGTTGCTATAAGTGTGGCGATACAGTCCGCTTTGGACGATTTCGGGTGCGTCTTCAAAGTCTTGAATCAAGTCTTCTTTGGAGACGTCGAGGATTTCGATTTTAACGTTGTGACGGAAGTCTGTACGGTCAACCAAGAATTTCAAACCGCGCCATGCAGATTCGATTTTTTGGAATTCTTCGTTATGGAGGATTTCATCTAATTGGCGGCTGAGCTGTTCGTCAATGCGTGCGATGTGGTAGTCCAACAGGCTTTTGTCGAGGCGTTCTACTTTTTGAGATGAGTCTTGAATCATCTTTAAAAATACGCTGACCGCTGCTGCGATGCGTTCATCCGCAGAGGCTTCGGACATTTTTTCGGCGCTTTGGAACTGTTCGATGTCGATGACGGAGTCGACGGCGTTTAAATTGATTTTTTGGCACAGCGCTTCATAAACACTGGCTGTGTTTTCTTGTTCTATAACGGTTGTTTGGGCTTCTTGGCGTTTTTGCATATTTTAAATCCTTACGGGTGTTTTCAGACGACCTTGTGTTTTATTTGTTAACAGGTGCAATTTTTTCGAGGCGGTCGCGCAGTTCGGCAGACAGATTTTCGTCACGCAAGATGGTTTCCAGTTCGCGACGGAATGCAGAATCGTCCAACAGGTTGGATTTCAAATCACGGAGCAGGTTGCGCATAGCCAATAAAGCGCGCAGCTCGGGAACATTTTGTGCAATTTGTTCCGGGTGGAAATCCCGCATAGATTTGAAATTCAAATTGATGTTCATCTCGCCGCCGGCCGGGGAGAGGGTGTTTTTTACAGTCAGGTTGGCTTTAGGATTGAAGTCGGACAATACGGAATCAAAGTTGTTTTTGTTGATATTGACTTTTTCTTTTTCGGCAAGATCGCGTTTGTCTTGACCATTGCTGTAATCACCGGTGACTAAAAGTTTGAGCGGAAGCTCGACTTTTTTCTGTGCGCCTCCGGTATGGAGGTCTAGTTTGATATTGATACGTGAAGGTGGAACTTCGTTTTGGAAACTTTTGCTCACGGCTAATCCTATTCTCTGTTATGTGTTGAAGGGAAAATCTTTCGTTTCAAATGAAATATAAATACTAAATTTGGATATATTTCTATCTAAATAGTATAAATGTTAGGTATACTGTTGTCTATTGCATTCAAAATTTATCTGACAAAAGGTATTTAAAAGGTATAAACAGTGAAATTTCATAAACCATTATGGGAAGAGGGTGTCTTGCTCTCTCCTCAGCACTTCCAACAACAAAACGTTTTTAATAGTTACATTTATGCAACAGTAATAAAATTGATGGGTGAATTCAAGTGGGGATGTTTTCGTTGCGAGTTCGACCAGCAGACGCTTGAATTAGGAAAAATTAAATTGGATGAGCTTCAGGCCTGCCTGCCGGACGGAACTCTAATCGACTTGCAGTCGGGCAGTGGCTCTGTTGAAGTTCGTGATATTAATAGCCTGCCTATGAGAGCAAGAAATACAGTGCTGTTGGCTCTCCCGGTTTATCAAGCGCATGTACCGAATTTGGTGGATGAAAACGGGGCTGGAAATACCCCTAGACGGTTTGTGAAAAAGTTCGAGCAAGTTGAGGATTTATTTTCCGCTGAGGGGGCAGAACTTGCCGTTGAGCAATTAAATTTACAAATTCGTTTTGATTTCGAGGATAATGACGATTACATTACATGCCCCATCGGCGTAGTGGAAAAAAACGAGAATGGGGCATTGATTTGGTCTAAAGACTACATCCCTCCATTATTGTCGATTACAGGTTCGGAAGTTTTACTTTCATGTCTGAATAGAATCACTTTGCTGGTGTTGTCCCGTATAGATAACTTATCCGCCCGCCGCCGGGCGCGTAGTGAAAATACGGTCGATTTTTCTGTGTCTGACTCGACCTTGTTCTGGTTCTTGCACGGATTAAATACGATTTATCCTGAATTGAAACATTTGAATGATTATCCGCAGCAACATCCAGAGGAGCTTTATAAGCTCTTGGTTCGTTTACTTGGTATGTTGTACACATTCAGGGTGAGTGAATCTGTGAATGAGATGGAACCATACGATCATTTTGATCTGTTTGGAACCTTCAACCGTTTGGAGTTGAAAATCCGCAGTCTGTTAGATGAAGTCATTCCATCGCCTGTCATCGAATTGTCGTTAGAACATACAAAATCTACACATTGGCGTGCTCAGATATTTGACAGCAGAATTGATGATAATGCGGAGTTTTATATCTCGGCACATTCTGATTCCGTTGTTTTTGCTGAATTGCAGAAGCAATTGCCATTGGTTAGCAAAATTGGTGCACCTGAAGACGTGGAACGCGTTATCAATACGGCAGTAATGGGAGTGCCTTTGCAGTTGTTGAATCAAACCCCTCCTGGTTTGCCGTTCCGAATGGATAATGTTTACTTCAGATTAGACAAACGGCATGTGGCATTTTCAAGAATGATGCAATCGCAGGTATGTAGTATTTACGTTCCAACATCTATACCCAATTTACATTTAAGCTTATTTGCAGTAGTGAGTATTTAATATGAACCATAATCCATTGATTCGAAGTGAATTAAGAGATACTGCTTTGACCGTATCCGCATTATCGGCAGGTTTTAGTCCCGAGCATGCCTCAACATGGTATGAGTATGGCAAAACTTTGGTAGATAATTTAAGAAAGAATTTAGCAAGCTCTGGTCGTAGTGCAGAGGAGATTGAAGAGATTTCTTATGCGCAGTGTGCGCTTTTGGATGAGGTTGCATTGCAGAATTTGCAAGGAAGTGATCGAGAAGTGTGGGAAATGAATCCCATGCAAGTACATTTCTTCCAATCATACAATGCAGGCGATGTATTGTGTGACAAAATTGAAAAGCTGTGCAAAACAGGCAGTGCCAATTCGTTGATCGCCGAGGCATATTTGAGTGTAATCAATTTAGGCTTCAAGGGACGTTATATTTTAGATGAAATGGCTCTTCAAAATTCACAAAATAGCTTGAAAAAAATGGTTGCCGGGTTGTCTAGCAATGCGGTAACTCAAGATGGGCAAATATTCTATGTCGATCGTAAAAGCATGCCTCTTAAGAGTTTGCTGACGATTAGTCCGATATGGGTATTTATCTGTTGTTCTGTTATTGCAGTAGTAGCTTATTTTGCATTTGGATACTATCTGGATACTTTGGCTGAACAAACTCAAGCATTATAAATTTAGAGTAATTTCATAATGACTTATCAAAAGCTCTCGTCTTTCATTATTTTTATAGTAGTTGAGCTTATACTGTTTTATGTATTGGCAATATATTGGCAAGCTAGTTGGATGCTGAAAGGCGGTATTCTAGCTTTGTCAATTGTTGCTATATTTTGTGCTTGGTTAATCAGGCAGCGTAGGAACAAGGAAAATATCAGTATCGGTTCAGAAGTTTGGCAGCAAATTGCGACAGAATTAAATAATACTGGATTTACTGGGCGTTACGTTTTGCGTATGCCTGATTCTGCAGTGAAGATGTCGAATTTAGTCGAGAGGTATGATGACACAGTATATATAAATATTTTTAATCCAGAACATTTATACACTGTAGTTTGGAATCTGCTTCAGAATATAGCCCGTAAACAAATCTCACTCAGCATAGAGCTGGTGTTGTCTCCCGCCATAAATGCCGATGTATCTATGGTTATGCGGGGGTGGTTGCGCAATATATTGTTTTTGCAGAAAAAAATGGGTATATCTATACCTGTAAGTTTTGTTATTCGTGCCCCCTTTCTTTTCAAAGAGTCTTCAGATAAAAGAGAGCTATTTTTTGCCTTAAAAACACAGGGCAGATGGAATGTATTAAATATTAATCAGTTTTTTACTGATTTTAAAGAAAGTCTGTCTATTGAGTTTTTACAGCAAAATAAACAATCAAACGGTTGTCAATATATATGGCTGATTGAGGCACTCAATTGCGTCGAAGAGCAATTGTTGAATCGTACAGACGGGGGGTGGGAATATGTCGATGTACGCAGCTTAAGCGTAGTTGACGATGGAGACTGCCAAGCCAAATCAGTATGGGCAACTTATATTTCTAAGAATACACAAGGGTTAATCCATTCTTTTAATAATTATCAAGGTAATCAATTTCAATATATTCATACCGAATTGTCAGATAAATATACCGTTTATCATAAAAATCATGCTATTGATATACTTTTTAAAGTATTATCTGTTTGTGCATTAGGTTTTTTATCTGCTTCGTTTTTCTCTATGAAAAACAATAGCCGTTTAATAGAACAAATCAGCCGGCATATAGAAAATGTTCGGTCTGAGGCAAATTCAAATGAGCGGCAACAACATTTGGTATTGCTAAAGCAGGATTTGCAATTGCTTGAGAAATACCGTGATGAGGGTGTACCAGCACATTTAGGATTAGGGTTATATCGTGCGGATTTATATATTCCAAAGTTAAAAGCCTTAATGCCGAAAGATCCTCCACCTCCAAAACCGATAAAACCGGAACCTGTGAAACCTGTAGTTATTACTTTAGACAGCTTGGCTTTGTTTGAAACAGGTCAGTTTGAACTAAAAAATAATGCCAATAAAGCATTGATTGGTGCATTAAAAGCAATCGAGTCACATCCTGATACACGAATTTTAGTTGAAGGACATACTGATAATGTTGGAAATCCTGTTTCTAATCAGCAGTTATCAGAAAAGCGTGCTCAATCGGTCAAAGATTGGTTGGTTATCTCTTCTAATGTTCCGGAGAGTCGGTTTGAGGTTAAAGGATTGGGTGATACCAAGCCTATTGCAGATAATCAGACGGAAGAAGGTAAGGCCAAAAACCGTAGGGTTGAGATCATACTGATTCCGGCTGTAAAACAGTAAATTTAATGCAGCACAAGTTGCTTTAAGCCTCACAACTTAAGGCGTTTTCAATAAAACTAAGGAGTAAAAATATGGCAATTCCTGCTTATATGTGGTTGAAAGACGACGGCGGTTCCGTTATTAAAGGTTCTGTTGACGTCAATGGTCGCGAAGACAGCGTTGAAATCGTTGAGTTTCTGCACAATGTCCGTATTCCTACGGATGCCAATACCGGCAAACTGACAGGTACTCGCGTTCACGAACCTATCGTATTGTTCAAAGAATACGATGCTTCTTCACCATACCTGTACAAAGCAGTAACAACTGGTCAAACTTTGAAAGAAGTAGAAATCAAGTGGTACCAAATTGACGCTTCTGGTCAAGAGAAAGAGTATTTCAATACCAAACTGGACAACGTTAAAGTTGTAGCAGTAGGTCCTGTAATGCACAATATCAAAGACCCTGCTCGCGAACGTTACAATCACTTGGAACGCGTTGAATTGCGTTACGAAAAAATCACTTGGACTTATAAAGACGGAAACATCATTCATTCCGACAGCTGGAACGAAAGCCGCGCTTAATAATCCACATAAAGTGCTGCCTGATAAAGGTAGCACTTTTTTATAACACATTTTTACATCAGGGATATCAAATGTCTGCACATGATCAAGCATTATTATTACGTCGTCTGAACACGCATTGTCAGCAGGCGATGGAAGCTGCAGCCGGCTTATGTCAAACACGAGGTCATGCCGAAATTACGGTTGACCATTTATTTATCAAATTGCTCGAACTAGGGGATGGAGACGTTAATGCCTTATTGAGGCGTTACGAAATTGATTTAGAAAATATTTGGAATCCTTTGTTGAGTACGATGGACAAACTTCCACGCAATGTTCGTGGTAATCCTTCTTTGTCTAAATCATTGATTAGTTTATTGTCGGATGCATGGTTGTTGGCAAGTGACGAAGGTGCATCTGAGATCCGTTCGGCTTTCCTGTATCAGGCATTGCTGAAATCTCCTTACCGTCTGATGACGCAGGAAGCATGGCCCTTATTAAGCCTGACTGAAACACAGATAGGTCGTCTGAAAACTTGGTTGGACGAAGTTTCTATCGAAGGTAAGAATAATACATTTGCGCAGCCGGCTTCAGAAGAAGGTCAGCATACAGTTTCAGCGGAATCTAAACCCCAACAAACCGCTACAGCAGGACAAAACGATGCGCTTGCACGTTTTACCGTCAATTTGACTGAAAAAGCCGCTCAGGGCGGTATTGACCCTGTATTTGGACGCGAAACCGAAATCCGTCAAATGATGGATATTCTGTCGCGTCGCCGTAAGAACAACCCGATTCTGGTTGGCGAACCGGGTGTCGGTAAAACTGCATTGGTAGAAGGTCTGGCATTGAAAATCGCTTCAGGCGAGGTGCCTAAGATATTGGAAAACACCCAAGTATTGGTGTTGGACTTAGGTCTTCTGCAAGCGGGTGCGGGGGTGAAGGGTGAATTTGAACAACGCCTGCGCAATGTTATCGAGGCTGTTCAGAATTCTGAAGAACCCGTTTTATTATTCATCGACGAAGCGCATACGTTAATCGGTGCCGGAAACAGTGCAGGCGGCGCGGATGCAGCCAACCTCTTAAAACCGGCTTTGGCGCGGGGTGAGTTGCGTACCATCGCAGCGACAACCTGGAGCGAATACAAACAATACTTTGAAAAAGACGCCGCGTTGGAACGCCGTTTCCAAATGGTCAAAGTTGACGAACCCGATGATGAGGCTGCGTTCACCATGCTCCGCGGTTTGAAGCAACGTTATGCCGCTTACCATAAAGTCCATATTCAGGACTCCGCCGTCATAGCAGCCGTACAACTTTCCCGAAAATATATTACCGGCCGCCAACTGCCGGACAAAGCCGTAGATTTGTTGGATACGGCAGCCGCACGCGTCCGCATGAGTTTGGATACCGTGCCTCATATTTTCGGTTTGATGGATGCCCAAATTTCTTCACTGCAGCGCGAACTGGAAGCATTGGATGCCGATAAGCAATTAGGTCGTCTGAATGCTTCGCAGCAAGATAACATTCGACAAGTTGAGCAAGAGATTGCCCAATTGAATGAAGAGCGCGAAGAAATGAACCGCCGATATCAGGAAGAAAAACAATTGGCGGATGAAATCCAATCCTTGATGGAAGCTGCCAAGAATACAGAATTGACTTCTGAAGAGCGACAAGCCGCGCAACACAGTCTGACCGAGAAACAGCAACAGCTTGATGCCGTTGTCGCCGGCAAACCGTTGATTTTCACCAGCGTTGATGAGACCGTAATTGCCGATATTATTGCCGATTGGACGGGTGTACCCGCAGGCAGCGTTCTCAAAGACGAACTGGCAAACCTGCTGCAACTGGAAAGCCTGCTTGAGAAACGCGTGGTTGGGCAAAGTGAAGCCATTCATGCTATCGCGCAAAGTTTGAGAGCCGCTAAAGCAGGTTTGAAAACCAACGATTCCCCATTGGGCGTATTCCTGTTGAGCGGTCCGTCCGGCGTAGGTAAAACAGAAACGGCGCTGGCTTTGGCAGATGCGCTGTTCGGCGGCGAAAAATCGCTGATTACCATCAACCTGTCCGAATACCGCGAAGCGCATACCGTTTCCCAACTCAAAGGCTCGCCTCCGGGTTATGTCGGTTATGGCGAAGGCGGCGTTTTGACCGAAGCAGTACGTCAAAAACCTTACAGCGTCGTATTATTGGACGAAGTTGAGAAAGCCCATAAAGACATTCTCAACCTCTTCTACCAAGTTTTCGACAAAGGCATGATGCGTGACGGCGAAGGTCGGGAAATCGATTTCAAAAATACCGTTATCCTGATGACGTCAAACTTGGGTGCGAACGAATTGACCCAATTGCTGCAACCGCAAGAGCCTGAAGAAACAGAAGAAGCTGTTGCAGAAGAGGGTAAAGAGCAAAACGCGCAAGAGCAGATTGTGGACACTGAAGTCGAACTTTCTGCACAAATGCCGGATGGCTCGTCTGAAAACGCCGGCGTTTCAGACGACCCTATTGAAACCGATGAAACGCCTGAATTCAGTCTGGAAGAGTTGGCAGAAGCGATTCGTCCGATACTGACAGACCATTTCCAAGCCGCTCTGTTGGCGCGTATGCAGGTTGTTCCTTATCGTCCGTTGGAAAAAGAGGCATTGGCTCAAATCGTCAGACTGAAGCTGGACAAAATTGCTGACAGACTGTACGAAGCACATCAAACACGCCTCAGTTACAGCGAAGATTTTGCAGCGCTTCTGGCTGATTCTTGCACTACCGGCGACAGCGGTGCACGCAATATCGACCATTTGCTCAATCGCCAAGTCATGCCTGCCATCGCGCAAAGCTTTTTGCAATGGCAGCAAACCGCGGGGCATATGCCTGAACATGCAAAATTGGAGTTGGGCGAAGACGGAATAGACGTTTTATTTGAATAATGGGAAGAGAATAGGTCGTCTGAAATCATTATGTTGTTCAGACGATCTTCATTAATCTTTCACTTTATTGATAACGCATCTCAATAGCCATTAGAAAGGTCGTCTGAAAAAAAGCTTTTCTTAGTTCAGACGACTTTTTATAGCTAACGTATTGTTGAAACCCATTATATAGTGGATTAACTTTAAACCAGTACGG